>DATGFS010000045.1 GCA_035308905.1 bacterium
AGGAGACCTATAACAACGTCCGGCCGCACCAGGCGCTCGGCTACCTGACTCCGAACGAGTACATCCGCCGCTGGAAGGCGGCGCAGCCTGCCACACGCTCATGAGGAGGCAAAGTCTTTCGGATCTACTGGACCAGTACAGAAACTTTACACGGCGACTTAGTAATGGTATATAAGTTGTAAATGACGCTCTCATTTGGACTATTTCGTCGGTTCCACTCGCGCTCTGCCAGGCGCATAGAGCGTCCGTCTGAAGTAGTGTTAGTTCCGCCCAAGTGGAAGCGGCTCGAAAGTGGCATGTTCGTGAATCTTAACGACACTCCTGAAGCCGAGAACCGTATTCTCTACGGAATGGACAAGGACGAACCGGACGATGTTAGTGAGTGGTCAGGTCTCTCGACGCGAAGGTAGTTTCCCCGCTTAGCGCTATAAGTTCTGGCTCCACAAGTTGGTCACAAGGATTTAGCGTCCCGCAAAAAGAACCAAACAGATGTTCGTCTAACCTGTTTTCCGCGAGGGATAGGATGCGCGGTCACGGTCCGTTTTCGATCGAATTGTGCGCTGGGGGCGGGGGCCAAGCACTTGGACTCGAAGCGGCTGGGCTCCAACATGTGGCCCTTGTGGAGATCGATAAGCCATCGTGTGCGACGCTCATCGCGAACCGACCTGCGTGGAACGTGGTTTCTGATGATGTCGCGTCCTTTGATGGCCGCAGCTTTCGCGGAATCGAGCTGTTGGCGGCCGGCCTTCCATGTCCGCCCTTTTCTGTCGCAGGCAAGCAACTTGGGCACCGCGATGAACGGAATCTATTCCCCGTCGCATTGAGGCTGATCGATGAGATTAGGCCATCCGCCGTAATGATCGAAAACGTGCGGGGCATCCTCGAAACCTCCTTCGATGACTATCGAAGTTATATCATGGGCAAACTCAAGAAGTTGGGCTATTGGAGTGATTGGAGACTGCTCAACGCATCTGATTGGGGCGTGTCCCAACTGCGGCCACGAGCGGTCCTCGTGGCTGTAAAGCGGAGCATGGCGGAAACCTTCAGTTGGCCGAAACCGTTGGCTGATTCTCCGCCACCAGTTGGGGAAGTGCTTTATGATCTGATGGCGTCACGCCGGTGGAAGCGTGCGAAGGCATGGCAGAAAACCGCCGATAAGATCGCGCCAACCATTGTTGGTGGATCACACAAGCACGGAGGGCCAGATCTCGGCCCCACGAGAGCTCGTCGTGCTTGGGCTGCACTAGGTGTTGATGGTCTCGGAATCGCTAATGAACCGCCAGCGCGTGATTTCGTAGGAATGCCCAAGCTCACTATTCCGATGGTGGCGCGACTACAGGGGTTTCCCGATAGCTGGCAGTTTGTTGGGCGGAAAACGCAGGCTTACAGGCAGGTCGGGAATGCGTTTCCACCGCCGGTCGCCCGCGCTGTGGGCGAAAGCATAAGAACGTGCGTCTCCCTGGGGGCTAGAGTTTTTAGCTTCTCAGTCTCGTAAGCGCCGAAGATGCGGTCGCCAAATGCCCAATTGGCGGTCGAGGAATTCGACAAGCTTCTTAAGCAGTCGAATTGGACCGCGCAGGATGCTTGGAAAGGAATCGCTGTACTTCTTCTGACATGTGAGATCTGGCGCAATAGCGCCTGGCAGCCCTTTCACGGAACGGTCGTATATCGCGAAGCAAACGATTTTCCGGACGTGGGCAGTGGCAGAAGCAATGAGGTCCTGACCCGTTCTCAGCGTCTTACCAACTACCTAGCATCTAGACTTGGTGGTTCTCCGGCTGAATTGTGCTCACTTGTAGGAGCGTACTGGCGCCAGCCGCAGATTCGCGACTTGCAGCCTCATAATCTCGTCGGCCATGCGTTCCGTTCTCTGACAGTCCACATCCTTCAACGCTTCGGTGATCCTGGCATTGGTTATGAGGAGGAGGTTGATGCTGGCGCATTATTTCCGGGAGCGCAATTACACACGCGGAGCAAACGGCCAAAGATTGACATAGTGGCCAAGCGCGGTGGTCTCCTTGTTGCGCTCCTCTCGGTGCGCTGGAGATTCCGCCACGATCGCGTTGACGTCGTGGACGAAGCTCAGTCATACGTACCGGCGGCTATCCGTCAAAATCGGAATTGCAAGTTCTACGCGGTTCTTGGCGAGTGCTCTCCGAGCCGCCTAGAGAAGGTCTTATTCAATACCTACTCGCAGCAATTTCCAAACGCCGCCATATGGGGAACTGTACATTTTCATCCTGAAATGATTACTGACAGCGAGAGCCTTGCCGAAAATGGCCGGCTCAAGGGGCTGCAAAGTCTGGCATGGCTTATCGGAGAAACGAGTAATTGGCGCTAGGGTGACTGCTGTGGACAAGATTCCGCCAGCTCGCCGTAGTGCTAACATGCGCGCGATCAAGAGCAAGAATATGGTGCCGGAAATGGAAGTGCGCTCCTTAGTACATCGAATGGGCTACCGCTATCGTCTTCACGCAAAGGAGTTGCCTGGAAAGCCTGACCTCGTGTTTCCGAGGCTTCGCAAGATAATTTTTGTTCATGGCTGTTTCTGGCATAAGCATAAGGCTTCGACATGCCGCATCGCGCGCATTCCGAAATCCAACGTCGCTTATTGGCTGCCCAAATTGGAACGCAACCGGTTGCGTGACAACAAAGCCTGCTCAGTCCTAAGACGGCACGGCTGGGAGGTCTTGATCGTCTGGGAATGTCAAATCAATCGGCATCAGGGGCTCGCGAATCGTGTCGAGCGCTTCCTAAAAAGCAGCACACGGCGGGCTCGAAATGGTAAGATAGGTCGCGGCGCCGGCGTAGCTCAGCGGTAGAGCAGCTCATTCGTAATGAGCAGGTCATCGGTTCAAATCCGATCGCCGGCTCCAGGCCTTTTCAGCGGATCAACTTCGTCAGCAAGTCCGCTCGCCCACGTTGCCCAATCATCAAGCTCTGGGTCAGAAGGGATAGCAGACAACTTTGCTCGTACGTAGTTACGTATAAGATTTGCACGTTGCCACGCTTCAACTTCTTGCAGTAACCTCTGCAACTCTTCCTGCTTCTCGCGTCGGACCTGTTCGAGTTGCCGACGTCTCTCTTCCTCGGCGCGCCACTTGCGCTCACGTTCTTCCCGCTCCAAGCGCTGCCTGCGAAAAGCGGCGGCTGCCGTGATCAGACCTGCGATGACATCGTTAAGCTGATCCTCTAAACGTCGCGTCTTCGCGTCGCTCCATTGCTTACGAATGCCGGTTGTCCATGAATCGATTGTCAATACGAGTTGCCCGGTCGGCTGGAATTCTGTCCGCCATTCCGGTTCCCACGCATATCGCCGTTTCTCCGGATCCACTCGAATCCGCAACTGCTTGTGGCGCTCCTTAAGCCAAAAATCAACAATCTCATCGTCAATCTTGACGCGAGGATAGTGCTGTCTGTTGGGATCGACCGAAACTGCGTATCCTCGTTGCGTGAGTTCCTTCAGCAGGGTGTTCAGAATACGCAGTCGCCGGCGCTCGACGCTCGATAAGCTGCCTGATGCCTTTTGTAGCCAGTTGCGGACAATAGGATGCGCATTGGCGAGGCTCTTTGTGACAACGATGGTCGCGTTTGCTTGCCGCTCTGCCCGTAGCTTTGCCTCAATTTCCACAAAGCGCGGGCCTTTCGACGCCTCTGGCGGCTCAATGAGGACGATGTCGCGAGTTCCGGCTTCCAAATCCGGCAGCGACGGACGCCCTACGGCCTTGCCGTATCGTAGCTTTGCCCAGTAGCCGAGTCCCGGCGTTGGCACCTTACCTCGGCGACACGCCTTCGCTAAGGCTACATCGGAGATGCCGAGTTTCTTGGCGAGCCGCGACATGGGTTCAGTCCACACCATGTCGTAGAGCTGTTGACGGGTGAATTGGTGGCCCAATTGTAGGCCCTCCTCATATATTACGTTACTCCTGCGCTTGGCTCGACGTAGTTTTCATCGCCATGCTCATCCCCGACTGCCCGCAGGCCGCTTCGGTATGACCATGCCTCGAATCTGATTGGCACGTACGATACCCGGACGGCGCTTCGCCCGCGCCTCGGGGGTCCAGGCCGGATCGCAACCCTCAGCGCGCATTTGAGCGCGCGCGTCCGCTCCCTGGCGCGCGAGCCGCCTTTGTACGTGCTCCTTCCACCACGCGGCATAGCAGGTCCGGTTGCAGAATGGCCTGCCGGATGGAACGACGGCTCCGCAGACACGGCAAACAGAGTTCGAAACGCTCCTTCGTGACGGAACCTTGCGGGCAGGGTGAATCTTTGCGTGATCGCGATACGTGCCCCTCAGCACGGCGATCACATGTGCCACGATAGGCTCAACAGCGCGCCGAAAAATCGGTAGCCATCCACGCAGCTTCGCCGCGAACTCTTGATCCAGCCGGCACCGTCCATCCCGTAAGAGCCAAAGCTCGCCTGGGCGGAAGCGATGATCAAGGATCAAGTCGAGAACATGTCGGTCTGCAACAGGGCGTAGCGGTTCCATGAGATCGTAAATGAAGCTCATCCGGCCATCGTCGTCAACATGCAGAATGCCCAGGGTGGGATCGAGTCCAACGCTATGCGTGGCGATGAGGACTTCAGCTTCAAGCAGCGCGTAGCCATAATTCAGGCATGCATTGATCGGGTCTGTCGCGAACTGAGGGCTTCGGCCACGAGACAAGACCGAATGTCGGCCCGGAAACTTGCGCCAGTGATCCGCGACAATCCGGTCATAGGAGAGCGGGGAGAATTTGGCGCCCAAGCCCGCATACGCCATCCAGTAAGTGCCCGCACTTTCAGCTTCCACCTGTCGCAAGGTCTCCACGGTGTCAGCGGTCTCAATCTTTCGCAGAAGGTGCGTTCCGAGAGCATCAGCTGTATCGCGGAGCTTTGTCTCAGAGAGGCCCAAATGGACCTGATGCTCATCAACGCGGTCGGCGTATTCACGAAGAAGCGCTGTCTGCCTGCGGATCTTTTCACCCAGTAGGTAGCGGCCCAGGCTGAGACCGGCGGGCTCCATGATCGCCAAAGCCTGGGATCGGCGCAGCGGGCCCCGGGCCACGCCACCCGATCCTGGGAGAACAACCCACCGCAGTGAGCCGCCCTGATCACAGGCGACAATGGCCGCGCCGTTCCCGGCGGTCCAATCCAGCGCGTTAAGAGAGGCCCATCCGGAACCCGCGAGGAGCAACACTCGGTCTACTCTCGCGGTCGCGCGAGTGATTCTGCGCGTCTGCTGAGCGGCCTCCAAAGGAAATCCATCTGTAATTTCAAGTTGATGACGCCGGACGCGGAGACGGACGTTCTGACCGGTGACGGTGACAATCTCTTTGGGATTGCGGACGGTGCTATACTGACGCTGCATCGGCGGTTCCTCCCCTCCAAGGTTGGTGCTGCCGGTGCCACGCCCCCGGGCCGTTCGCAGCGGTCGCGGGGGTCTTCAATTAAAGTGCTCGCACCCCAATCCATCCCACAGAGTGGGGTGTGAGCCGATGCAAGGTACCCGGGGCTCTCACCCCATCAGTGATCTTCAGATAAACGAGTTGCGGTTCGCCGTACGGCTTGAAGTAGCGAAAGACGATGGGATTCTTGGGAGCACGCTTCAGCCGTCGCTGGACTTGCCGTCGGGTCCAGCGCCTTCTGCATGGCGGACAGGCTCGCGTCTTTCCGTAGGCTGGGAATACCCTCGCGCAAAGCGGACATACCTTCCATTTTCGGCGGAGCGCTACTTTAGCTTGACGCTCGACGATCCGAAGAACAGTGTTGACGCCTAGAGGATGCCAACCTTCAATTAGATGCGGGTTCCCTTCGATTAAGAAACGTTCGGTCTCCACCATCTCAGGGGTATCCTCATACGCCATGCGTTCCACAGTGTCGGTCCATTCCGGCGGATATTTCACGTCGAACAGCTCATGCCGCGTCCGCGCTGCCTTGGGCGAATGAATGGGTTTCGCTGGGACGGTCATCCGCTCGCCATCCGGCCCCACAAGCGGCAACTGGGCCCGATGATAGAGCCATGTCAAAGCAAAACGACGCGTACGTTCCAGAATGTCAGACACATCGCCCCAGATGAGGCCATATTTGCGCGTCAAGCGCTGCGGTGCGTAAAGGAAGGTCAAAAACTCTCCGAGATCTCTAGGCCATCGGACGTCGCTCATCTCTGATTTCCAAGGCCCAGATACGAGTTTGGCCCCCCTCTACGGTGCTTTCGGATCACTTAGAAATTTCGGCAGGCGCGCGACATATCCTGTCACTGTAACAGTCACTCAAACAGGAGGTGATGGATGACGAAGGCATTGGCACCGCAATCACGATGGATCTTGCCCTCGGAGGCCGCCCGGATCATCGGCGTGAGTCCCGGCTACGTGCGGTCACTCGTCGATGCGGGCCGTTTGAAAGCTAAGCGCGGCCCGCTAGGGGTGCGGCTGATCGACAGGTCTGCCGTCGTCGCGTTCGCGCAAGAAAGACCGCAGAAACGCGAGGTAAGCCGGGCCTAACAAAAAGGAAGGCCCGCGCTGCTGGCGGCGGCGCGGGACCTCAAGATCGGGAGCGGTTGCATGGCGATGATAACAGATGGCCATCAGTTCGTCTATGACATGGCCAGAGCGCTGTAATGAAACGACGCCGCCCTGCGCGTCCGCGGAAGGCTATGTCATCGCCTCACAAACGTAAGCGCAAGGCGGATGCGCGAAAGCTCAACGCCCGCCAGCGCCAGAATTACGAACGTTCCCTCCACGCCTTAAGCCTCATGCGTCGAGATAAGTTGCCGTTGAACAGGGCGGCTGAGCAAGCGGGCACTAGTCCGGACACGGTCGTACGGCTCGTCCGCCCCGCGCTGAGGCGAGTCCGTGGACAGTGGAGAGCCAAACCCAGAGACCGGCTGGAGCGCCGCATGCGATTTTACGACGACGCGGGGAGCTTGTTCATCAAAGTTCTTTCCTCTACCAGTGCGTCCCGCATCGGCGACTATCACAATGCCATGGACGAGTATTCGAGGACGGGCGAGATCTCGAAGCTGGTGCCATTCAAGGGGAAGTGGGTGCTCGACGCGCGAGGCAAACGCCGGTACTTCCTGACCGACCCAACGGTTATCAGGCGGCTCACCAGGGCCAACGTCTTCCAGTTTGAGTCTATCTACTAAAGGAGGTCTCATACGTGGACGCGGACTGCACGCAGCCGCGCAAGCGGATAACCAGACATGAACGGAAACGGCAGCACCTCGGCTCGTCCGCGCCGACCTGTCTGAGTTGTGGTTGTATCGCGGTCGAGATGCTGTTCGCCGTCCGGGCATGCGAACTTCCGCGATGGTTCCTCGAAAAGCATCACCTCGCCGGCCGGGTCGCGGCCAACATGACGGTCGTGCTGTGCCGAAACTGCCATGCAGTCGTGTCAGACCGCCAATACGATCATGATGCGCGCCTGCGCTGTCCGAGCACCGGCCAAGAACGCCTTGCCGCGCTGCTCCAAGGCCTTGCTGATTGGTTCCAGGTACTGGGGACCTGGTTGCTGGGGTTGGCTGGGTACTTAGAGGAGTGGGTTCGTTGGATTCTCGACGCGATGCAGGGTCCTGGCCCAAGCGGGGCACCAGCATGACCGCTCCTGTTCAGGATGTCCAGCGAATTACGGCAGCGGTTCGGTGCTTAGCGCTACCAAGGGCGACACGCCGCGCCATCCGGAAAATGAGGCCTTACGGGTGGCGCAGCTTGCGCCTCGGCGGGCGGGTCCTCGTCCTCGATACAGAAACCACGACCGACCAATATCAGAACTTGCTATTCGGAGCATTCCACATCTATGAGCATAAGAACGGCCGTTATCATCTTGTCCACAAGGGTTTGATTCTTGGGGATGTGCTCACGCAGCTGCAAACCGATGCTATCGGTTCCTTCGCCCGCGATAATAACTACAAGATCTACTCTCGGTATGAACTTGTTCGACACGTATTCTTTCCCGAAGTCTACGAAGCCGGGACCCTCTGCGTCGGATTCAATCTACCGTTCGATCTCTCGCGGCTCGCGGTACGGGCGGTGCCGGGCCGGAAACGGTGGCGCGGAGGCTTCACACTCTACCTCGTGGATTCGAAATGGTTTCCAGGCATCCACGTCAAGTCCATCGACAACAAGCGAGCCTTCATCGAGTTTGTGGCCTATAGCGGTTTGGAGAAGCACGAGGCGACGGGACACCGAATCTTCCCCGGCCGCTTCTTAGACCTTCGGACGTTGGCGTTTGCGCTCACCGGGACGGGTCACAGTTTGGCTAGCGCCTGTGGCTCCTTCGGAACACGACATCAAAAGTTCGATGCTGAAAGCCACGGAGCAGTGAGTATTTCCTATCTACGGTATAGTACGCGGGACGTTCTTGCCACCTGGGAGCTTTACGAAGCTCTCGTTGCGGAGTGGAACCGGCATCCCTTCGCCATCGTCCCTACGCCGTTTGAGGTCGGGCGGCAACCGGAAGCGTTTCTGATCACGCACGCGTATAGCCCCGCCAGCCTTGGCAAGGCCTACATGCGGGCGATGGGCATCCGCCCGTTCCCCTACTTCCAACCGCAGTTCCGCAAAGCCGTGCTCGGACACGCGATGGTGTCGTACTTTGGGGGCCGGAGCGAGTGCCATATCCGGCGGCGAATCGTGCCGGTCACGTACGTTGATGTGCTCTCCATGTACCCAACCGTTTGCGTCCTTCAAGGGCTGTGGAAATTGATTTTCGCCCGCGAAATTCGAGTGGAGGACGTCACCGACGAGATCCGCAGCTTTCTCGATGGCGTGACCCTCGCCGATTTCTTCAAGCCGGCCACGTGGGCCCGCTTCTCTGTGCTCGTCGAGGTTGATCCTCGCGGCGCCATTTTGCCGGTTCGGGCCCCATACGTCGAGGACGGTGATTACCAGATTGGCCTCAATATGGTCGGCGGTGCGAAACACGGACTGCATTTATGGTACACGCTGGCCGATGCTGTCGCGTCGAAGCTGCTGTGCGGCCGCAGCCTGGTGATCCGTCGGGCCCTTCGGCTTCGTCCGGTGGGCGTCAAGGAAGGCCTCCGTTCGGTCAAGTTACTGGGAGAAGTTCATGTTGACCCTCGGACGGACGATTTCTTCCGCGTGTTGATAGAGAAGCGGCATACTTTTCAACAGGCGAAACGCCGGGCTGAGCTTGCGGGTGACGATGCCAAAGCCCGGTACTTCGATGGTCTCCAGCACGGCCTCAAGATCCTCGCCAACGCGATGAGCTATGGGATCTTCGCAGAGATCGACGAGAAGCTGACGGGAGCCAAGGACGCCGAAATCTTTGGCCTGCGGCATTTCTCAACGTCGATTTCGAAAGAAGAGCATCCCGGGCCGTTCGCGTTTGCTCCACTCGCTGCGTTTATCACCGGAGGGGCCCGATTACTTCTGGCGATGTGCGAAGTGGAACTGTCGGCGCACGGAGCCACCTATGCATTTTGCGACACGGACTCTATGGCCATCGTCGGGTTGTCTGAAACTGTGAAAGTGGTTCGGGAACGATTTGCTGCGCTCACTCCCTACACATTTGGCGGGGACCTTCTCAAGCTTGAGGACGAGAACATTCCTGATCCACGCGCTGCAAGGGATAAACAGCTCTATTGCTATTCCATCTCAGCCAAGCGGTACGTCCTATTCAACATAGCAGACGATGGAAGCATCCTGCTCCGCAAGAGTTCCGAGCACGGACTCGGCCACTTGCTTTCGCCGTACGCCAACGACGAGAAGAAGTGGATGGAGCAGCTTTGGACGGCGGTGCTTCGTTGGGAGCAGGGTCAGGATGCCAACCTGGGACAAAGCTTGTCCTTTGCCGATCTTCCAGCCCTGGGCGTTCTTCCGATCTCCAACGCGCATGTTTGGGAACGGTTCGACCGGATCAATACGAAATATGATCCGAGGGCCAAGAAGCGCGTTGGGCGGCCCTCCACCCAGCAAGTGAAACCATTCAACTTCATGCTCGTGGCGTATCCGGCTACAGGCGACGTGACGACAGGAGGCGAGGCGTATTGGAGCGACCGGCCGAACGGCCGGACCGCAAACGGAAAATCCTCGCATCAACCAATCCGCCCTATCGCGCCGTATGAACGATACCCAAGAAAGTGGCCTAGCTTACCGTGGGTAGATCTCCATACCGGCCGCCCGGTGTCGCTCGCGTGGGGAAGCAGAATGCCCGGGTTTTCAATGGGGCTCGTCCGTGTCCAGACGTATCGAGATGTACTGCACCGATACGTGACGCACCCCGAGGCGAAAGCCGCGGGGCGGGATGGCCTGCCGTGCGCTCCGCACACGAAGGGCGCGTTGTCACGCCTTCGGGTCCACATCACGGATGTCGTTCATATTGGGAAGGAGTCAAATGAATTAGACGAAGTACAAGCAGGTCTAGTGATTCCACGTAGCGCGTACGTTTACTACCTCGATAGAGACGAAGAAGCAAATAACCTCCGGTCGAAACTCAAGCAAATTCCGAGGCGGTTTCTTCAGAGAGAGGCCGGCTTATCCAGGGCCATGTTGAAGAGAACGCTGAATCGTCACACGTTGCCACATCGAAAGAACCGTCTTATTCTCATGAAGGCTGCAAAGGCTTGGCAGGACACGTCTCACTGACACCGACCGCGCCAAGAGCAGATTCTAAAGGTGCTGTTTTCGGTACAGAAACACGGCTGAAAACAGGTGGCGAAACCGCATACAAGCCGCCTTTAGACCTGAATTGAGACCCTGCGGAAACGGCCTATTTGCAAGCGTTTGCGGAGCGTTGGCACCAATAGTGGCTACCCATATGTCGGCCAACTGGCAATAAAACTCACCCAAAAACAGGAAGGGTGTAAACTTCGAAAGAAACCAGAGTGACCGTTCAGATGTTTAAGCCGCTCGTGGTGCGGAAATTTGTTAGTTGCCACGGTTGACTTGATCAATGTGAACTGGGCAACGCGCCGGAGGGCAACCTGAAGCCAATTGCCAATGCCGATGCAAACAACTAGGTCATGGACTCGTAAAATAGCATTCGTTCTCGGCGAACAATCGCTTCGCCAAATCCTCACCATCATGTCTAGCGTTTCGGAAGATATCGGATACATACTTGAATGCTCGGACAGATCCACAATCACATGCTCATCCCTGGACGAAGTGCTCGGTTTTCAGAATTCCAAACGGCGAAGAATCCGTGGGCTGATTTTGCACACCCCTTATGATCAACCTACCTATGTTCAAGTCAGATTCCGTGAGGACGTTTCCCTCGACCCGATAGAATGCACAGTTCGCGGAAATGATGAAACGGTACTCATTCTCTCGAGCAGACTTGATGACTCGATCTCTTCTTTGACGCAGTGGTACGGTGTCTTGGCTTTCTACAGTACGGCTTGGCTTTTGCTTCTGACCACTGGCCTACTGTTGCTCGGTCTCATCGGGATAGGGGCCTTTGGTCATCCCGATCACGCGACAAACGAAAGAATTGAAGGGTTACGACTCGGTGGCGTGATTCTCGCAACTGTCTTTCTCACGTTTGGTGTCACTTGGGTACAAAATGCACTCTTCCCCAGATCTGTCTTTCTTATCGGGGACGGACGAAGCCGCTACAACAGGATTGTATTTTTCCGGAGAAGCCTTATCCTCCCATTTTTGATTGGTCTTATCGTGTGGCGGGTGACGACGCGATGATTCCTTCGTCATGTGACCACTTGTTCGACATGCGGGGGGGCTCCATTTGGGCGTGTTTGTCCAGATTTAAATAGAAATAAAATGTGTTTGCGAACGGGCCTTTTACCAGTCTGCGTGTGATTCTGCGGTGCGTCCTACTAGCCACAACGCGCCAATAATCCCCGCCGCCCACAACCCCCACGTTACGAACGCTGGTCGCGGCGTCCCGGTTGCGCGCGCAGGCGCGGCGGGTGCGTTGGCCGGCTCCGGCGCGACATGCACCTGCCAATGCCGGTGCAGCGCCGTCTTCGAAACTGCGTATTCGGCCGCGATGTCCCGGAACGAATCGCCCTCTTGCAAAGCCTGATTTATGGCCTCGCGCTGCGCGTGCGTGCAAATGGTGCAGGGTCGTCCCACGACGAAACCCTCCTATGTACGGTAACAACGAGATCTCGCTTCAATTGTACCGGGACATGGACCACGGTCCAATGTAACGGCTAAGTCAGACAGGTCTGGCAGACGTTAAGAAAACGGGCAGGGGGCTCATTTCCCGAGGCTTGTCTAGTACCCCACGGCGTGACCGAGGATCGGGAATCCGAAGCACTCCTCATGGTCGGCCTTGCCTATCTCCATGCGGAATCGTTTACTGAGGCCGCGGCGTGGCTCAACCGGGCCCACGAAGCGGCCTCAGACGGCGACGAGCTGCTGGAGGCGCGCATCGACCTCGCGCTCGCCTACATCGATCAAGGCCACGGCCACAACCTTCGCGCGTGGCGGCGCGCCGAGCGCGTCCTTCGTGTGCTCGCGCACAGCGGAGATCGGCCGACGCTGGTGCGCGCGCAGGCCTGCCTCGGCCGGAGTAAACTTGCGGCCGGCGACCTGCCCTCGGCCGCATGGACCTTTGAGGCGGCGCTCCATCTCCTCCCCGCGCCGGATGCGGATCCGGCCCCGGCCACATCCCTGCACTACTATCTCGGGATTGCGCGGGAACGTATGGGCCAAACCACCGAGGCCGCGGACGCCTACCGCAAGGCATTGGAGGTCGCGGAGTCGTTCGCCGATTCGCGGCATGCGGGAGCCTGGCACGTCGGTCACGCCGTAGCGTCCGTCGAGGACGGATCGTTCGACGCCGCGATCGCGCACGCAGGCGAAGCAATCGCGGTTTACGACACACTGCAACATAAGCGGCGGCTCGCGGACATTCACTGGCGGTTGGGCGATCTTGAGGCCCGCGCGGACCGGTGGACGGAGGCGCAGCGGCATTACTCGGCGAGCATTGCGATCTACGGCGCCGCCCGGCAGGTCCGTGGCGCGGCGCGGACGTTTGGCGCGTTCGTTGACGCCGTGCACGCCCGGCTGCGACCCGACGTCGTGCGGGCGATCGGCGAGATGGCGCTCGTTCTGTTCCCCGACGACGGCTGTGCGTCTACGGACGACGATCGCGCGGCGACGCTGTGGCTGCGCGGCACGATCCAGCGCTTGCTCGGCCGTCTCGAGGATGCCGGCGCCTCGCTTCGTGAGAGCCTGCGGCTTTTTGAGGTACTTTGCCGTGCCGAAGAGCTCAAAATGATCCGCCGCGAACTCGCCCTGCTCGCCGTAGAGTCGGACGATCTTGCGACGGCCCGCGAGTACATCGCGGCCCTTCGCGCGACGGCGGAATCCCCGCAGGTGCCGGCGGCGCTGTAGCACGACGGCCGGATAGGCGCGAACAGGAGTTGTCGGCGTCGCCGGGTAAATCGTGGGCCGTGCTCGTCCTGCCGTGGTAAGACGCTCCGACGAATCAGCCCGATCGATACGGTCGCCGTGCTCTCCGCTCAATAAAAGGGGGGTGTGTACGTGGAGAAGCTTCGGACGCCATTGCAGATCACGGCTATATACATTCTGCTGGTTGGGCTGTCTTCGCTCACGCCGGGTATCGTGCGCGCGGTCTTCGGCTACGACGTCAAGGATACAGGCGTACTCCTCGTCCTGGCGGGGACGTTCCTCGGGTTCGGTGTGGTCCTCTGGACCATCGCCGGCGACGTCGGCAAGCACGGCGGTCTTGCCACGTCGGTCGTTATCGCGCTCGTACTCGAGATTCTGTTCCTGCTGTGGGGCTGGATCGGTGGCATGTTTACGGTCCGAAACGTCGGCATTCCGGTCGTCATCAACATCATCCTAGTCGTTTGGATCTGGTCGGCGAAGAAATAAGACGAAGGCCTCGCGGATCGCGCTGCGATCCGCGAGGCCCGTCGACGGGCCGGGAAAAGCCGGCGTCCGCTACAGACTCTGGCGGGTCAGGTAATCTAGTCCGCGGCTGGTGATCGTTGCCCGTTTGGCTCCATTGTTCTGCTTGTTCCACGCCACCAACGCATAGTCCGCGCAGTAGAGCAGGTGGCGATCCACCACGTCCTTCTCCAAACCAAGGGTCTTCGCCAGCGTCGCGCTGTCGATGCCCTGTGGCGCGTCTCGTAGTGCGGCAAGTACGCGGTTCCGGTCGTTGTCCAGGGGCATCGAAGCCCTCCCTCTCCCGCCGCAGCCTTGCGTGTTCTTGACACTATACGCCCCCCGGTCCGCATTAGCAAGGACGCGCGATGCCTTCTACGCGAGGAGGCCCCCGATAATCGCTCCCAGGAGGAGCGGGCCGACGTGCAGCAGCAGGACGGCGAATACGCCAAGTCCAATAACGGCGCCTAATAGAGGGATGCCCGTGAGCGCCGATCCTAGGAACGTCAGGGCGACGCCGGTGACGACCATCGGCAGGAACACCGCGAGGATGGCCGCGCCGACGTCTCCGGCCTTCTTCCCGCCGACCACGCCGGCGATGAGGGGACCGGCAACCGGCAGCCAGAATAGCAGCAGCGAGATGATAAACATCCACGTCATGGCGCTGGCGATGCTTCCCCGCCGTTTAGGCTCTGTCACGCTCTAACGTTACAATTTCGCGACACGTTTGTGTTGGCATACGGTCGGTACATACAGCCTGTCGGGGGTGGGCGATGGAGCAGCTCCAACGCAACGGTGGCACGGCGGGCATCGTCACGGCGGTCTGTCTGGCTCTGCTCTTTATTCTCTTCATCGGCAGTGGTTTGGATCCGCAGACGGCGCAGGACCCCGCCAAGGCCCTTCCCCTCATGGGCCAGAAAGCCGGCCTCTTCGGGGGCATCGGCCTCCTCGGCCTCCTAGCCTCCGGGTTCGGCATCATTTTCACCTTCGGCCTTTTCTCCCGTCTCCGGGAGAAATCCCCGACGCGCGCCGCGGCCAACCTGGGTCTCGCCGTCGTGGGACTCACCCTCCACGCGTTCGGCGCGGCCCTGCTCTGGCAGGGGGGACAGATGCTGGTCGCGCTCTCGGCTAAGGATCAGACGGCGGCCGGGCACGCGTGGATCGCGCTGGGCGCGGTCAACCAGAGCCTGATGGCGGCCGCGAACGGGTTCACGGGCGCCGCGGTCTTCGCCGCCGGGTGGGCGATTGTCGATACCGGCGTGATGCCGAAAAGTCTCGGGTGGGTGGCGCTGGCCGCCGGGATCGTCGCGATGCTTCAGGTGTTTAGCACGCAGATGGCCCTGATGGGTCTCGGGTTCGTGCTCGTGATCATCTGGCTGGCCTGGGGCGGCGTGCAGCTGCGGCGATCGCCCGCATAGGAGTCACATGGCACGACGGCTCAGTGACGACGATATCCAGCAGTTCCTGGCGACGCGGGAAGTCGTCGTGCTGTCCACTGTTCAACCGGACGGCTCGCCGCTGGCGATGCCGGTGTGGTTCGTGCACGACCGCAAGGGCGTGACGATGATCAGCGAAGCCGACACGCAGAAGGTCCGCAACCTCCGCCGCGATCCTCGCGTGTGCGTCGTCGCCGAATCGGGGTCGCGGCAGGACGCGCGCGCGGTGATGATCGGCGGGCGTGCGGAGTTCGTTCCGGAGTCGCCCGCACGACGCGAGCTCGTGCGGGCGCTGCTCGACAGGTATAGTCCCAATCTCGGACGCCGGTGGGGCGGCGACGCGATGCCCGCGGATCGTGTAATGTTCCGGATCATTCCGGCATGGGTGCGGACGTACGGGATGTGACCGGAACGCCTTTTGACAGCGGAATGCCTCGCCTATAATATGGAAGGTACCTTTCAGGCGGGCGGTTAGCTCAGGGGTAGAGCGCATCCTTCACACGGATGAGGCCGCAGGTTCAAGACCTGCACCGCCCACCACGCACCCTGCTGCACCGGACTGCACGAGATTGCTCGAAGCCGCGTCACTGCTCGCTTTCAGCCATTCTGGCAATTGGAACGCGTGACCGTCGATTGTGCCCTGCGGGAAACACAAGGTCATCGAGCCATTCCACGGTCCGACCATTTGAGAGTACGGAAGCGCTCGAGGATGCCGCGGTCTTGATCGCGGTGGCGATGCCCTCTACCATACGTGGCGGAGCTCCATGCACGACACAGGGGGGCACATGCAACGCGCCGGCCGCACCGGACCGAAGGGAGCGGAGCACGACCGCTTGACCGCGCTGCTGGCGTCCTCGCCGCTTCTCAAGGGCCTGAGCCCGGGCCAGTTCCGCGAGGTCGCCGCGTCGGCCCAGCATCGCACGGTCAAGCCGCACGGGCTCTTCTTCCGCCAGGGTGACCACGCGACGTTCATCTATGTGCTGCTGACCGGTGAAGTGAAGCTGACGCACATCCACCCCGACGGCCAGGAGGTGATCCACCGCATGATCTGGCCGGGCGAGGTCTTCGGCGGCATCGCGGCATGGGGCGAGACCGTGTACCCGGTGTCGGCCGAGGCGATCCAGGCGAGCGAAGCGTTCGCCTGGGAAGGTCCCACGATGATGCGCCTGCTCGAGCGGTACCCGGCCGTCGCGCTGAACACGCTGCACCTCATGATCGCGCGCGTCCACGAGCTGCAGAATCGCGTGACGGAACTGACGATGGAGCGGGTGGAGCAGCGCCTGGCACGAGCGTTCCGCCGGCTCGCGGCGCGCGTGGGGCGCCGCGTCGATCGGGGGATCCTCATCGACCTGCCGCTGTCCCGACAAGACATCGCGGAGCTGACGGGAACGACCCTCTACACCGCCAGCCGCATCATCAGCCATTGGGAGGCGCTCGGCGTCGTCGAGGCCGGCCGGGAGCGCGTGCTGATTCTGAGTCCTGATCGGCTCGACGCCATCGCGGAGGCCTCGCCGGTGAAGTCCGGGAAGACGGTCGAGTGAGCCGCGCCGCCGGTGCGGCGGCCCCTTGTTCCAGCGCAAAGACCCCAACGCCGATCCGCGGTTTAATGGGGATGGCCGCCGCCGAAGACGCGGAGGCGTGGAGGGACGGCGATGACTACGGCAACGGCACGTGAGGCACTGCGGCACCATCACGAGGAGCTGGCCGGCAAAATGACAGGATACGCGGACGCGCTGACCGGCGGCGCGTCCGCGGCCGATCCGGCACCGTTCGTTCGGTTCCTGCGCGAAGAGCTGCTTCCCCACGCGGCCGGAGAGGACCGGTACCTGTATCCGGCGGTCGAGCCGCTGCTCAAGGCGCACGGCATGGCCACCGCGACGATGCGGATGGATCACCGGGCGATCGAGCGCTACGTCGGGGCGATCGAGGAGACGGCGGGACGTCTCCGGAACGCCGAGGGCGCCGCGCGCATCGAGGCCGTGCGGGATCTCACGCGCTTGACGTGGCAGCTCCAAGCGCTGTTCGAGGTCCATTTGCAGAAGGAAGAGCAGGTGTACATGCCGGTCCTGGGGCAGTACGCGCCGGAGGCCGAACAGCAGCGCATCATCGCGCAGATGCACGAGGCGCCCGGGGAGCGGCCGGCCGCAGACGCGCAGCCCGACCTCGACGTCAGGAGGCTGGCGCCCGCCCGGCGTCACGCGGCCATCTTCGCGACGTTTGAGACGCTCGGTTCGGGGCAGGCGTTCGTCCTCGTCAACGATCACGATCCCAAGCCGCTCTACTACCAGTTCCAAGCGGAGCAGCCGGGGAAGTTCACCTGGACGTATCTCGAGCAGGGGCCGGAGGTCTGGCGGGTGCGCATCGGCCGGTCATGAGCTCGCATGCGCGCCCGCGCAGCGCCGGGAGGGCTGAGGTGGCGGTTCGATGGTGACGGCCGAGCAGGTGCGGGACGCGCTCCGCGGGGTCGTCGATCCCGAGCTTGGAGCGAGCATCGTCGATCTCGGCCTGGTCTACGACGTCCAGGTGATCGGGTCCAAGGTGTTTGTCACGATGACACTGACGACGCCGCTGTGCCCGATGAACGAGATGATCCCGGAGGCCGTGCGCCAAGCCGCCGCCGCACTCCCGGACGTCGGCGGCGTCGATGTCGAGCTGGTGTGGACACCTCCCTGGGAGCCTCAGATGATGTCCCGCGAGCTCAAGGAGCGGTTCGGCTGGTGACCCCCGCCGGCGCGCCCTCTATGGTGCGCCGCGGACCAGCATCACGCCGAGCGCCAGGGCTGAGACCGAAAGGATGAGCATCAGCCGTCCGACCCATGCGGCCGCGCGGCGCAGGCGCCGCGTGCGCGGCGAGCCGGGATCCGCGAGCGCTGCCTGAGTGAACCGGGGGCCCACGATGAGATCGTGCCAGGCACTGATCGCAAGGATCAGCGCCACGAGCACGAGCTTGATGCCGAGGATGTGACCGAATCCGCCCTGCCACAGCGATCCGTCCCGCACCTCCGCCCAGCCGTATCCACGAAAGTGGAGGGTCCAGATCCCCGTCGCAACGAGCAGGCCCAGCGTCGTCCAGGCGATCCACCGGAATTGAAGCGCGACGGCGTGGATCAGCGGCACGGCCACACTCTGATACGCGGGCCTGCGGAGGACGGGCAGGACGGCGGCCGCGAGGAACACCATGCCGCCGATCCAGATGCACGCAGCGAGGATGTGCAGCGACACGGCAAGCACGTACCACGCCATTATCGCCTCCGGGCTTCCAGCGCGGTGCGCAGGGTGTTGGCCACGAAGGCCAACACCGCGAGGACGCCGAGTAACCCGCCCCACCGCCGGATGTCGCCGAGGCCGCTCAGATCGCCGCACAAACGCACGATCAGCGAGACGTTGAGGAGCGCGAGGGGCGCGTAGAAATCAGCCCGATACGGGACCGTCCCGCCCAGCACCGCCGGCAGGATGATCGGTGCGTGCGCGAAGATCATGGCGAACACGAAGCCGAGGAAAAGCGCGTGCAGCGTCGCGTCGTAGAGCGGACCGGCGATTGATCCGCCGAACAGGATCCATAGGCTCCCGCTGATCCCCAGCCAGACATAGCCGGAGAGCAGGCTCACCGCGATGAACCGCGGGAGTCCGGCCTGCCGGACCGTGTATCGCGCGATGTCGAAACGCAGGAGCCATAGCGCGAGCCCGAGCATCCCCAGTCCTTGGAGACGCGCGCCGGCGTCTGCCTCGCGTAACGTCAAGAGGAGCCCGGCCAGATAGACCGAGACGACAGTCAGGAAAATGCCGCGGCTCAGCGGTGCCGGCCGGCCGAGACGGCTCAGCTCCAGGCGTTCGCCCACGATCGTGAGCACGAGGAAGCCACCGAACCAGAATACCGCGCCGTAGACGGGCACGCCCGCGAGCCAGCGGGCGTTACCGATCATCCAGGCGAGCGCTCCCACTCCCATCACGCCGGTGAAGAACGCCGGGTGGCGGCCGAAGCCGGACGCGAAGATCGCCACCAGCCCTCCACTCGCCAGAGTCATGAGCACCGGGGCCGCCGGCGCAGGAACGCCGAGCAGCAGGACGAGGCCGCCGAGTCCACTCAGCAGCGGCACGGCGTATGCGGCCGGAGGGCCGAGCGCTACGGCCCGCTCGAGGCCGATGAGGGTCCCGAGGAAACCCGACACCATGAGCGGCCCATGAGCCAGGGGCAGGGCCGGCTCGAGCGGCGGCAGCGGCCACCCGATTCGGATCAGTCCCGCCCACAGACCGGCCAGCAGCGCCAGCACCCCGAGCGCGGCGAGGGGCAGGCGGATCCGGCGGGCGATCACCCGCGAACTTATTGCCAGCGTCCGCGCCGCAGCCCCGCGGCGACCCCGGCGTGGTCCGCATCGGTCGGCGGCGGAGTGACGACGTTGAGGACAACGAGCCGGGTGGCGGCCCTGAGCCCTCGGGCCGTTCCCGCCGGCGCAAACGCGACGGCTCCCGGCCCGATCGCTTCCTCGCGGTCGCCGAGGGCCAGGGTTCCTTCGCCTTCCAGCACGGCGATCGTGAGGTCGACCCCCGGCCGGTGAACGGGGATGAACTGACCGGGTTCAAGGCAGACCAGCAGCACTTTGACGCGGTCGCTCTGAGCGATCGGGACGGGATTGAAGCGCTCGGGCGTGAACGCCACGGCCGTCCGGTACGAGCTCATCAGGGCGCTCATCGACGCTCCTCCCTTACACGCTGCCGTGCCGTGTTCCCCCGCGGTGTCCCCGTCGGCGGCTACGCCGCCTCTCAACGTCGTACGCCGTGAAGCCTATCGCGAAGCGGGGCCGGCCGTCTTTGTTCCAGCGCAAAGCCGCGGCCGAGCGCGCTCTGGTATTCAAATATCAGATCAAAAAGGTCCGTTGAGTCCGTCTTGGAGGGGCAATGAAGCTCAGTCGAGAGAGCAAGTACGGCCTGGCCGGCCTGATCTACCTCGCCCGGCAGCGGCCCGGCACCGTGCTGGCCGTGAAGACGGTGGCCGCCGCGCAGGCCCTGCCCGGAACGTTTCTCGCGAAGACGTTCAGCCGGCTGGCGCATCATGGGGTCCTACGCTCGCATCGCGGGCGGCGGCGGGGCTACGAACTCGCCAGAAATCCCCGGGAGATCAGCGTCCGCGAGATCCTCGAGGACATCGAGGGACCGGATCTGTTCGCGCGCTGCATCTTCTGGAGCGAGGGGTGCTCGGAGCAGCGGCCCTGCCTGTTGCACGAGTCCTGGAATGCGATCCGGCCGCGGATCGCCGAATCGCTGGCGGCACTGACGCTCGCCGACTGCGCAGATGGCCGAACGGCGCCCATCGCGCTCTCACAAGGATGGCGGATCGGCCGTCCTTCGAACGAAGCTCAAACGGGGAGGGAGACTCATGTTGATGTCGATCGCGAAGTGTCTCGTTCACCGGTGCGCACCGCTGGCGGCCCTGGCCGCGCTCGCGGCGCTACTCGTCGCTCCGGGAGCGCCGACGGCCTCGGCGCAGAACGGTGAGAATGGGTTCTACGACGCCGCGCTTCCGGCCGTCGGGAACCAGCACGTCAAGCAGATCACGATCGTGGCCCGCGACACCGTCCAGGCGATCGCCCCGGGCGTCAAGGTGCCGCTCTGGACCTTCAACGGTTCGGTCCCGGCGCCGTTGATTCACGTGCGGCAGGGCGACGAGGTCCGGGTGGCATTCGTGAACAAGACGCCGATGTCGCACTCTGTCGACTTCCACGCCGCGACAACGCCCTGGAACGTGTGGTACCAGCCGGTAGCCGCCGGCAAGACGCTCAACTTCAGCTTCATCGCCAAGGACCCCGGCGTGTTCATGTTCCACTGCGGCACGCCGCCGGCGTTCATGCACATCAGCAGCGGCATGTACGGCGCCGTCATCGTCGACCCGAAGACCCCGCTGCCGCCGGCCAAAGAGTTCGGGCTGATCGAGAGCGAGTTCTACGTCCGGGCGGGCGCGAACAACACCTACCAGCCGGATGCGCAGAAGGTCCTCGACGTCAAACCGGACTACGTGGTGTTTAACGGCATCGCCGACCAGTACCAGGAGCACCCGCTGACCGTACGCGCCGGGGAGCGCATCCGCCTGTACGTGCTGAACGCGGGGCCAACGTTGTTCTCGGCGTTCCACGTGATCGGCTGGATCTTCGACAAGGTCTACGTCGACGGCAACCCGGCCAACGTGTTGCGCGGCGTGCAGACCTACGGCATCCCGCCGGGCGGCGGCGCGATGTTCGAGTTGACGATCGACCAGCCCGGACTCTATCCGTTCGTCACGCACGCGTTCGCGTACACCAGCAAGGGCGCCGTGGGCGTCATCAAGGTCCTGCCCGCCAAGTAGGGAGACACAAGGAAGCCGCCGTGAGCCATCGCTTCCGCGGCTGACAGCTGCGCGCCCGCCGATTCCGGCGCCCGCACTCGGAGCGCCGGAATCGGTGCGGGTGTACACTCTGACGCTCTCCGGAGGCCGGACGCAGGCCACCACACGCGCCGGCGAGGTGCTGCACACGCAGTTCACGGGTGCGGCTCTGATCAGGAAATGCGCCACCGCCATTCGAGCGTCAGCACTCCGGTGAGCGCCGGCGGCACCCACCGATACGCCAGCATGTAGGCGAGAATGAACGCCCCGGCGGCAAACAGCGCAGCGCCTCCCTGCGCGGCCCCGGGCGCGTCGGTCCATATGCCGTAGGCCAGCCCCACGACCCCGAGGTTGCTGAGCCACAGCGCCACGCGGCCCGGCCGGGGATTGTAGGGCGCCGGCTGGCGCGGGATCGCGAGCACGTCGGGGATTGTCGCGCGGTAATACCACATGAGAAACGGCGTAATCTTGTAGAGCTGTCCGATAATCGCCTGAGTCACCCATCCCAAGAGGAAGAGCGTCGCGGCAACCTCGCCAAGCCGGTCGGGCGGATCGGTCTGGAGCAGCCCGGCGCCCCACCCTGCGGCGATCGCGGCCAGCACAATGGAGTAGGCCGCGACCGCGTACCAGTGCGCGACGTTCAAATCCGGAGCCGGACTGCGCCGGCGGGCAATCACATGGACGATCTCGGCGACGAAGAGGAGGAGCGCGCCCGCGGCGATGAACGCCGCAGCGCGCAGAAGCCACGCTGCGGGAGCGGCGACGCCGGCCACTACCGAGGCGATGGCGGCGACCGCCAACATCAGGATCGCGGCACCCCGTCGCGTATTCGCGACGCGCGCGCCGTGGACGAGCGGCACCAGCCGGTAGAACACCCCGACCACCATTAAGCCGAACCAGCCGCCGAGCCCAAGGGTGAGGTGGACGACGAGCCCTCGATGGGCGACGAGAATACCGGGCCAGAAGACCCACCGGAGATTGGCCGAGAGCAGCGTGCCCCACAGCGCGACCAGCACGAAGCATCCTAATGCCGCGGGGATATGCGGACTCAACACGGCGCGCTTCGGCCCCGCCGAGACGACCGTCGCGCCCAGCACCGCGACGAACCACCACGCCGCCAGGTTGACGCCGGCGCCTCCGAGGGCGGCGAGACCATAGCGGCCGGCTGCGAACCCGGCAAGAACGGTCACCGTGCTCGCGGCGAACGTCAGGAACAGCCACGGGATCGTGCGCTCGCCGCGAATCCTCACGCCGAGCAGAACCGGCGCCATCTGCGCCGCGGCGCCCAGGATCGTCATCGTCCCCCACGCGAGCGTGGAGAGATGCGTGGCGACGAAGGCCGGACGCGATTCGTAGGCGCCCTGCGCGAGCGATCCGGCTGTGGCTACGAGTGCCAGGCCAAGCGCAGGAAAGGCAATACCGACCGACGTCCACGTGAACCAGGTGCCGAAGGTGAAGGCGAGCGGTCCGCCGGCAGGCCCGCTCTCCGCGGGCGGGGTCGGGCCGTGGGGGGCCGGCCGGGACGTGCCGTTAGCGCGTTTTGCCACGGACGGGTCGAGCACGCCGGGTGCGGCCGCGCTCCCTCTCGAGCATCTCCTTGATGACCACGGCCTGATTGTGGAGCGGATCGCGCGCGCCGAACACGAGCGTCAGCTTTCCTTGACGGGCGTATCCGGCGAGTTCCTCGAGGAGCGCGCCTTTCGCGGCTAATTCTCGCCGGTACCGTGCGCGGAATGTTTGCCACCGGACGGGATCGTGGCCGAACCACTTGCGCAGCCCGGTGCTCGGCCCGAGCTCCTTGAGCCAGGCGACAGCCTTCAGGCGTTCCTTTGAAACGCCGCGGGGCCACACGCGGTCGACCAGCACCCGCGGGGCGTCGCCGCGGCCGGGCGGATCGTAGGCCCGCTTCAACGTAACGGTGAGCCTCATGGCCCACCTCCCGGTACAGATTATCGACAATCGCTTAGGATCGGTCGATCCGATTCCTGCGTTCCTGGGGGTCACGAGGCCCGAAATGGCCGACTTTACCCGGGCAAATGTCCAACAGGAATGCGGGGGGCAAAATGGGAAACCTGCATCGAGGTCAAACGGGCCGCACGCCTGGGTGGCCGTCGCCACAGACCCCCTACATCGTTTCCGAGCTCGGCAGGCGACAGGAGGAACCTTCCATGCAGAATTTTCGGGTTCGGCCGTGAAACTCGACGCCCTCAAATGGCGCTGCATCGGGCCGCCGCGCGGCGGCCGCGTCGTCGCCGTCGCGGGTGACCCTGAGGACCGCGAGGTGTTCTATTTCGGCGCCTGCGCCGGCGGCGTCTGGAAGAC
Organism: bacterium; assembly: GCA_035308905.1. NCBI lineage: Bacteria > bacterium. The sequence continues at coordinate 23,937 of DATGFS010000045.1, forward strand.
AACCGACGGCGGCATGTACTGGCGCTGCGTCAGCGACGGCTATCTCAGCTCGGCCGCGATCGGAGCGCTTGCCGTCGCGCCCTCAGACCCGAACGTTCTCTACGCCGGCACGGGTGAAACCGAGATCCGGCTCGACGTGTCGTACGGCGATGGTGTGTACAAGTCCACCGACGCCGGCCGCACCTGGCGCCACCTCGGCCTCCGCGAGACCCGGTTCATCGGGCGCATCCACATCCATCCGCAAGACCCCGATCTCGTCTACGTCGCCGCGCTCGGCGACGTGTTCGGCCCGAACGAGGAACGCGGCGTGTTCCGGTCGCGGGACGGCGGCAGGACGTGGAGCAAGGTGCTCTATCGGGACGCCAATTCGGGCGCCGTCGACCTCTCGATGGACCCGCGCAATCCCCGCATCCTCTTTGCGGGATTCTGGCAGACGCGCCGGAGCTTCTGGAACCTGTCGAGCGGCGGGCCGGGAAGCGGCCTGTTCCGCTCGACGGACGGCGGCGACACCTGGACAGAAATCTCGCGGTATCCCGGGCTGCCGGCCGGTCCCCTCGGCAAGATCGGCGTCGCGGTGTCGCCCGCCCGCGCCGGCCGCGTCTGGGCGCTGGTGGAGACCGAACCCGAGACGACGGGACTGTACCGCTCGGACGATTACGGCGAGACTTGGACGCTCGTCTCGTCCAACCGCGACCTCATGCACCGGCCCTGGTACTACACGCACGTCTTCGCCGACCCCGGCCACGGCGAGACGGTCTACGTCGCCAATTTTCAGCTCTGGAAGTCCACGGACGGCGGGACAGACTTTACCGAGATCCAAACGCCGCACGGCGACAACCACGATCTGTGGATCGATCCTGCCGATCCGAAACGGATGATCGAGGGCAACGACGGCGGCGCCTGCGTGAGTACGAACGGCGGCGAGACGTGGTCGACGATCTACAATCAGTTGACGGCGCAGTTCTACCGCATCGACATCGACAACCAGTATCCCTATCGCGTGTACGGCACGCAGCAGGACAACAGCTCGATCTCGGTGCCGAGCGCCACCGCTTGGGGCGCGATCGCTCTCGGTGACTGTTCCTATCCCGGCACCGGCGAGAGCGGCTTCATCGCCGTCCATCCGGACGATCCCAACATCGTCTACGTCGGCGCGATCGGCTCCAGCGTCGGCGGCGCCGGGGCGCTGCAGCGGTACGATCACCGCACCCGGCAGATTCAGTTGGTCAACGTCTGGCCCGAAGAGTCGACCGGCGTCGCGCCCAAGGACATGCGCTACCGTTTCGCCTGGACGTTCCCGATCGTCTTCTCGCCGCACGACAGCGGCACGCTCTACGCCGGCGGCAGCCACGTGTTCCGCAGCCGCGACGAGGGCATGAGCTGGGAGGAAATTTCCCCCGACCTGAGCCTCAACGACAAGAGCCGCCAGGGGCACTCCGGCGGCGACATCACGCACGAGAGCGCCGGCGCGGAGGTGCACGCGACCTGTGCGTCGGTCGCCCCCTCGCCGCACCGGCGGGAGGAGATCTGGGCCTCGACCGACGACGGGCTCGTACACGTGACGCGCGACGGCGGCAAGACCTGGCAGAACGTCACGCCGCCCGGCATGCCGGAGCTCGCCTACGTCGGCTGCGTCGAGATCTCGCGGCACGACCCCGACACGATCTACCTCGCGGCGACGCGCTACAAGCTCGCGGACTACCGGCCGTACCTGTTCCGGAGCACCGACGGCGGGCGGCATTTCGAATCGATCAACGGCGATTTTCCGGAGGGCGAGATCACCCGCGTTGTGCGGGCCGATCCGGTTCGCAAGGGCCTGCTGTTCGCCGGCACCGAGACCGGCGTCTACGTGTCCGTGAACGACGGGGGCAACTGGAACCGCATGGGCGGCGGCCTCCCGGTCGTCCCGGTCTACGACCTCAAGATCAAGGACGGGGATATCGTGGCCGCCACCCACGGCCGGTCCTTCTGGATCCTGGACGACATTACGCCGCTCAGAAGCGTCGCCGAGGGCAACAAGGGACCTCGGTTGTTCGAGCCGCGCCCGACGGTCCGCACGAAGCTGCACTTCGGGGCCCTCCGAAATCTTCGGCCGAGCGGCGTCGCGTTCGGGATAGCCATGGGCCTAGGCGGCGGGATCCGCACCTTCCGCAGGCCGGACGGGACAACGGGCCGCGAACATCTCGACGTCGGCGAGAACCCGCCGAACGGTGCGATCATCTACTACTGGCTCGACGACGGCGCGTCCGGGCCGGTGGCCCTCACGGTCCGTGACGCCTCGGGGGCCGCGATCGCCACGTTCCGCAGCGACGATACGGCGCTGGCCGCCGCGAAGCGGCCGCCGGTTCGTCCGGGGCTCAATCGGTTCGTCTGGGATCTCAAGTATCCCGGACCGGAGCGGCTCGACGCGAGTCTCGCGCCGCCCCGCAACAAGCAGCTGGCGGAGCCGGCCGAGCCCACGCCCGGTCCCACGGTGGTGCCGGGACGTTATCGGGTGGAGTTGCTGGTTGGCGCGGAGACCTCGGCCGCGGAGTTCTCGGTCGTGAAGGATCCCCGCCTGTCGACGACGTCCGAGGCGTACCGCGCGCAGTTCGAACTGTTGCGGGAATTGACGGGCTCGCTCGGCAAGGTCAACGCCACGGTCAACCGCATCCGCCGGCTGAAGCGCCGGCTCGGGGTGCTGGCCGAGGGAGCAGGCAACGAGACGCGCGAGCTGGCCGAGCGGGCGGCGGCCGTGGCCCGGCAACTGTCGGCCGTCGAAGCCGTACTGGTGGACGTCCATCGCGAGTCGGATCGCGACGTGCTGCGCAACCCCGCCGGCCTCAACGATACGCTCGTGGACCTGATCAACACTGTCTCCGTTGCCGATACCGCGCCGACGAAGCAGGCGGCGGCCGTCTCGAAAGAGCTCATGGCGCGCGTCGATGCCGAAATCGGCAAACTCGAGCGGCTCATCGCGACGGAGATCGCCGCGGTCAATCGCTTGGCCATGGAGCGCGCGGTCGAGACGTCGGGCGGCGGCTGATGGCGGCGTGGACGAACGACGAACTCGACAAGATCGGAACGGCGGAGGAGCTGGAGATCGCGACGCTCCGACGCGACGGCACGCGGCGAAATCCGGTGACGATTTGGGTTGTTCGCCACGGCGACGACCTCTACGTTCGCTCTGTTAAGGGGCGAGCCGGCGCCTGGTTCCGCGGCACTCAAGCGCGCCGCGAAGGCCATATCGAGGCCGGCGGTATCGATAAGGACGTCACCTTCGTGGACGCCGGCTCCGACATCGACGACCAGCTTGATGCCGCGTATCGCACCAAGTACCGGCGTTACGCCGCAAGTATCGTCAACCACATCGTGAGCCCGCAGGCACGAGAGGCGACAATCAAACTGATGCCGCGCGCAACGAGATCCCCCTGAAGATGGGTCACCGGCGCCGCCCGGACGCGCGGCGATGCGGTGCAGGAGCGGCGCGACGGAGCCCGGGGCCGTCCGGCGTCAGGCCGGGTGCGACCACGCCGGATAGTTGCGTCGAGTGGCCTCGGAACAAGGCAATGAGTTTCCCAGCCCGAGTGGTCACCGTGACGTCGTAGACTCCCGTCCGGCCGCCGCGGTGCCGCTCGACCGCGTCCGCCACGAGCACGTCGCCCTCATGGGCGCTGGCGGCGAACGTGATCGCGCAGTGATTGGCTACCGTGACCGCATTGTACGAGTTGCAGGCGTACGCGAACGCGGAATCGGCGAGTGTGAACAGCATGCCGCCGTGGCAGATGTGGTGTCCGTTGCACATCTCCGGCCGCACGGACATGCGCACCCGGCCGCGGCCGGGTCCGACAGCGAGCACCCGCATCCCGAGCGCCCGGCTTGCCTGATCCTGGGCCCACATCGCATCGCGGGCGGCCTCGGCAATCCGCTGCGGGGTTGGACGGCGCGTCATGGCTCACTCTCCAATGCTGCAGAGTCTCGTCATATTTCAAACCATTCTCGCCGCCGGGATCATTATCTTGGGAGGATTGGTCGAAGGGTACCGGGGGACCGATTCCGTGCTGCCGCCGTTACGATCGAGGGGAATACCTTACCCCCGGGCGTCCGATGACGCCGGCCGGTTGACGCGGTCCAAGCGCCCGCGGAACTGCCGGCTCTACGACCGGCGGCCGGGCAGGAGACGGGACAGCAGACTCGCCAGCCGTGGGCCCTGCGGCATGGTACGACCGCCGCGGCGAGTTGCCGACCGTAATTCGTTCTCCAATTGCTCGGCCGTCAGTCCCGAGCTATTAGACCGGCCGGACGTGCCCGTCGGTGACCGGCGCCGGCCGCGCCGGCCGCGCCTCCTTTTAGAGGTCCAGGGGTCTTAGAGGTCCAGGGGTCGGCCGCGCCGCGGGAGAAGAATGGAGGCGTGTCCGTCCGTCTCACCCCGGTTCCGGCCGGCCGTCCGACGTTTCTCGACGTGGAACGGTGCACGGATCTCCGCGCGCTCGCATCCGACGTCGCCGTGATCGGCGTGCCGTTCGGCGCGCCCTACGACCTGCAGACGGCGGCGTCGCAGAGCCGCGCGCCGGCGGCGCTGCGCGAGCAGTCCATGCGGTACGTCCCCTGGTACGCGACGAACTACGACTTCGACTTCAGCGGCGAGCTGTTCGCCGGACGGGCCGTCCGGATCGTCGACTGCGGCGACGTGGCGATGGTGCCCGGCCGCTGGGACGAGACATCGCGCGCGACGACGGAAGCGGTCAAGGAGATCCTCGACAGGGGCGCCGTGCCGTTCGTTCTCGGGGGCGACGACTCGATCCCGATCCCGGTGCTGCGGGCCTACGCGGAGCAGGCGCCGATGTGCATCGTACAGATCGACGCGCACATCGACTGGCGCGACGAGCGGGAGGGCATCCGCGACGGACTGAGCAGCCCGATGCGCCGGGCGTCCGAGATGCCCTGGGTCCGCGGCATGGCGCAGATCGGGCTTCGCGGGTTCGGCAGCGCCCGACGCGGAGAGTTCGACGACGCGCGGGCCTACGGCTCCGTGCTGATCGGCGCGTCCGAGGTGCACCGCGGCGGCGTCGAGGCCGCGCTTGGCCGGATTCCGGACGCCGAGCGATACTTCATCACGTTCGACGTGGACGGCCTCGATCCGTCCGTCGCGCCGGCGGTCGCCAGCCCGGCCTTCGGCGGCCTCACCTACGACGAGGCGACCGGCATCCTCCGCGGTGTCGCGGGACGCGGCCGTGTGGCGGGCTTCGACGTGGTGGAGATCATGCCGGATCTCGACGGCGGGGACCTCACGTGCCGGGTCGCCGTCCGGCTCATGTTGAATCTCCTCGGCGCCCTCGCGCATGCCGGCCGGCTCGGCGGCCGGCCGCTGTGAAATGAACGCCGGCCCCGCCCGCACCGCCCCGGTGGATGAGCGCTACCTCGTCGACACGTTGTCCCGCCTCGCGCGCGTTCCGACCGACGTCCTGCTCGGCTTCAACACGCTCATGGAGCCGGACGATCCGAAGCTGGTTCATTACGTGCAGGATGTGGTGCGGCCGGAGCTGGTCGCGATCGGCGTCTACGATCTCCTCGACGTGCCGCGCAACAATCTCGTCGCGCGGCTCGGCGCCGGCCGCTCGGGCCGCGCGCTGCTGATCCAGAACTACACGCCGGCGCAGCACCACAACCTCATGGACGAGCCGTTTTCCGGCAAGGTCGCGAACGCCGCGGCCTACGGCTGCCCCGAGCCCGCGGTGTTCGGGCAGGGCGTCAGCCAGAACAAGGCCCACCAGGCCGTCATGCTCGCCGTCCTCAAGATGCTGGTCGAATCCGGCGCGCGGCTCGAGGGCACCTTGTACTGGGCGGTCAACAACGAGGGCCGCAGCAGCCACGAGTGTTCGGACGCGATCATCAAGGCCCTCGACCCCACGCCGTCGTTCGGCATCATTCAGATCGGGACCGGCCTCAAGATCTCGCTCGGGAACCGCGGCCGCGTGGACGTCAACGTGCATGTGAAGGGGCGCGCCGCCCACTCCAGCACCCCCTCGGAGGGGCTCAGCGCGATCGACGCCGCCAACGAGGTAATCAACCGGCTCCGCCGGCTCAAGTGGGCGGACCGGCACCCCCTCCTCGGCGGCCGGCACGCGATCGTCTACAAGATGCGCTTCGAGCCGGTCGCCCCGCACACGCTGCCGGCGGAGGCGTTTCTCGCGGTCGACCGGCGTCTGCTGCCGGGCGACGACCCGGAGATCGCGACCGACGAGGTGCGCCGCGCCATCGGCGACATGGCGCCGTACGAGGTCGCCGTCGAGACCGGCGTTCTGATGTGGCCCGCGCTGGTCGATCCGCACCTCGACTGGGTGGCCGCGCTCGGCGCCGCGCATCGCAGCGTGACCGGCGCCGACGCCGAGACCGTGTACGGACAAGGCACCTTCGACGCGGGCGGTCCGTGCCGGCTGGGCGTTCCCACGGTGATGTACGGCGCCACCGGCGGGGTCTGGCCGACCGGCGCTGACTTCGTTCCGATTTCGCAGGCCGTCGCCGAGGCCGAGGTGCTGGCCGGTTTGATCCGTTCCCATCTGGGCTGAGCAGCACCGCAGAGCAGGACCTCAAAGGGGGAGAGGCATGGACGAAACGTCTTCACTCACCACAGCTCCGACTCGACGTCTGACCCGCCGGACGCTGATCCGGGCCGGCGCGTTTGCCGCTGCGTCCGGCGCGGCCGGGGTCCGGCGGCTCGGCGGCCCGCGCGAGGCGCGGGCGGCGGGCCTCACGAAAGCGACGCTGCGCTTGAATTTCAACCCGAACGCCGAGCACGCGCCGTACTACCTCGGCAAGAAGAAAGGCTTCTACTCGCAGCAGGGCATCGACCTCACCATCCTGCCGGGCACCGGCTCGTCGGCCGCCGTGCAGCTCGTCGGTGCGGGGGACAGCATGTTCGGCGTCGCGGTCGCCGACGCCGTCACCGTCGGGCGCGCGCAGAAGATCCCCGTCGTCTCGCTCGGCGTGCTGCTGCAGAACAGCCCGACGGTGCTCGCCTCGCTCAAGAGCAGGAACATCACGAAGCCCACGGACCTGTACGGCAAGAAAGTGGGCGACAACCCGGCCAGCACCGTGCACGCGTTCTGGAACGCGTTCCTCAAGATCAACAACCTCGACGCGGGCCGCATCACCGTCGTCAACGTGACCGCGTCCGTGGGGCCGCTGGTCGCAGGCAGCATCGACGCGGCCGGCCTCTTGCTGACCAACGAGGTCGTCGTGATCGAGAGCCGCGGCCTCCCGATGAACATCATCAACTACGCCGACTATCACGTGAAGAGCTACGGGCAGACGATTTTCACCAGCGAAGGGCTCCTGAACCGCGACCGCGACCTGGCGAAGCGCATGGCGCTGGCGACGTTCAAGTCGTGGACCTACACGCTCGACCACGTCGACGAGGCGGTCGCCGCGCTGGCTGAGGCGATTCCCGAGACCGACAAGAAGCTCGAGACAGCGAAGTGGCCCGCCATCAAGAGGCTGGTCTGGAGCGCCGACGCGAGGGCGCACGGCTTCGGCTACCAGTCGCTCGAGGGGTGGGCGCAGACCTACAACACGTTCCGGGCCGGCGGCATGATCCAGAACGACTTCGACCCGAAGGCGCTGTTCACGGACGTCGCGCTCCAGAAGTAAGGGGTGATGGCGAGCGCGATCGAGGTTGAGCGTGTCGGCCTGACCTACGGCTCGGAAGGCAGCGCGCGCCGCGTCGAGGCCTTGCGCGACGTGGGCTTCACGGTCGGCGAAGGGCAGTTCGTCTCGATCATCGGCCCTTCCGGGTGCGGCAAGTCGACGCTGCTCAAGATCGTCGCCGACCTGCTGCCGCCGTCGACCGGACGCGTGTCGGTCTTCGGGGAAGACGCGCATCGGGCGCGGGAGCGGCAGAGTTTCGGCTTCGTGTTTCAGACGCCGCTCTTGTTCCCGTGGCGGACGTCGCTCGACAACGTGGCGTTGATGCTCGAAATTCAGGGCCTCGGCCGCGCGGAGCGCCGCGGGCGCGCCCGGCAGTTTCTCGAGCTCGTGGGGCTCGCCGGCTTCGAGGCCTACCGTCCGAACGAACTGTCGGGAGGGATGCAGCAGCGAGTCGCGATCGCGCGGGCGCTGTCGTTCGAGCCGCGCATCCTCCTGATGGACGAGCCGTTCGGGGCCCTCGACGCGATCACGCGCGACCGGATGGGTGTCGAACTGCTCCGCATCTGGGAGCGGACGCGCAAGACCGTGCTCCTCGTGACGCACAGCATTCCGGAAGCGGTGCTGCTTTCCGACCTCGTGATCACCTTCACGCCGCGGCCGGGCCGGGTCCGGGCCGTGCATCCGATCGATCTGCCGCGTCCCCGGACTCAGGAGATGCGGCTGTCGCCGGGTTTCATCGACTACTCCCGGATCCTCCTGAAAGAGCTCGAAGGCGAATGACGGCGTCGGCGCGCGAGGTTCGCGAGAGGAGCGCGCTGCGGGAGGGCGCGGCCGCGGTCGCGGGCAACGTCCCCGCGGCGATCTTCTTCCTGCTGCTGCTGGTCGCGTGGCAGGTCGTCGTCGACGCGCGCCACGTCAGCGATTTCATCCTGCCGAGTCCGCTCGTCATTCTGCGGACGACGGTGCGGTATTTCCCGCTGATGATGCGGCACACGTGGACCACGACCTACGAGATCGCCCTCGGCTTCGTGATCGGCAACGCGATCGCGGTGGTGATGGCGCTCCTCATTGTGAACTCGCGCCTCATCGAGAAGGTCTTCTATCCGCTGCTGATCGCCTCGCAGACCATTCCGAAAGTCGCGATCGCGCCGCTGTTCATCATCTGGTTCGGGTCCGGCATCGCGCCGAAGGTGATCATCACCGCGGTGATCTGCTTCTTCCCGACCGTGGTGAATACGGTCCAGGGCCTCAAGGCGACGGACGAGAACGCGATCGACCTGCTGCGGTTGGTGGCGGCGTCCCGCGTCCAGGTGTTCACGAAGCTGCAGTTTCCGAACGCGCTGCCGTACTTCTTCGCCGGGCTCAAGATCTCGATCGCGCTCGCCGTCATCGGCGCGATCATCGGCGAGTGGGTCGGCGCGAACTCGGGGCTCGGCTACGTGATTCTGTACTCCACGCAGACCCTGCGGACCGATTTCCTGTTTTCCGCGCTGTTCCTGATCTCGGTGTTGGGCGTCCTGCTGTACCTGGCCGTCGTCCTGCTGGAGCGCGTGTTCTCGTGGCGCGCCTCGGACCGGCCCGTCGGAGGCCTGTGAGCCGATGCTGACCGGGGTCAAAGGCGAGGCCGTCCTGGCCTTCGACGGACGGGGCCACCGGCTGCTGCGGAACGGCATCGTCGTCTTCGAGGGCAACACCATCACGTACGTCGGCGCCGGGTACCCCGGGCGGCTCGACGCGGTCGTGGATACGGGCCGCTGCCTCGTCCTGCCGGGGTTCGTCAATATTCACACGCACGGCGGGGCCGAGCCGGGCGGTCGGCTGATCCTGGACTGCGGGCGGGCGGACGCCTTCAACACCGGCTACATGAACGTGCAGACGACGCGGCCGGGACGGCGCCACATCGGGCAGCGCGAAGATCCGGCGCTCGGCGCCCGCCAGTACCTCGCCGAATGCGTCCGGCACGGCTCGACCACGGTCGTCAACGTCGGACAGGGCGGACGCGAGTTGATCGCCGCCGCGCGCGAGATCGGCGTGCGCCTGTACGCGGGTCCGCGCTACGCCGGGGCGGTCTATGTCGAAGAGACACCCGGCCGGATCGAGTACCGGTGGGACGAGGCGCGGGGCGAGGCCGGCCTGCGGGAGGCTTGCGAGTTCGCCGCCGAGGCGGCACGCGACGGCGGCGGCCTCGTCACCGGGATGCTCTGCCCGCACGCCGCCGACACCTGCGGCGAGGCGCTGCTCGCCGCGACGATGCGCGCGGCCGACGACCTCGGCGTCCGGGTGCAGATCCACGCCGCGCAGGGCCTGTTCGAGTTCACCGAGATGGTGCGGCGCACGCAGCTCACGCCGATCCGGTGGCTCCACGCCCGCGGGGTGCTCGGGCCGCGGACGATCCTCGGCCACGCCATCTTCCTCGACCACCACCCGCTGGCGCCGGCGCCCGGCCGGATCGACCTGGATCTGCTCGCGGCATCCGGCGCGCACGTGGCGCACTGCCCGCTCGCGCTGGCCCGGCGCGGCTGGGCGCTGCACTCGTTCGACCGCTACCGGCGCGCCGGCGTCAACGTCGCGATCGGCACCGACACCTGCCCGCGCGACATCGTCGACGAGATGCGGTGGGCCTCGTACGTGTGCAAGCTCGTAGAGGGCGACTTCACGGCGGGGCAGCCTGCGGACGTGATCAACGCCGCGACCTTGGGCGCCGCCGCGGCCCTCGGGCGTGACGACCTGGGGCGGCTTGCGCCGGGCGCGCGCGCCGACATCGCGGCCTACCGCCTGGACCAGGTGCGCGTCGGGCCGGTGCTCGATCCGGTGCGCAGCCTCATCCACTATGCCGCGGGCGGCCCCGCGGCACACGTCTGGGTGGACGGCCGGCGCGTCGTGGAGTCGGGCGCCGTCGCCGGCGTCGACGAGGCGCGGCTTTCCGGGGACGTGCAGCGCATGGGCGAGCGTCTCTGGGCGGACGTGCCGGAGTGGGAGGGCAGCGGCCGGACGGCGGAGCAGATGTGTCCGCCGGCGTTTCCTCTTCTCGATCAAATCGAACCAGTCGATCACGTCGAACCAGGGAGCCGATGAATGCCGCGACAGCACGTTGAGTTTGGACTCAGTCTCCCCAACCGGGCCGTGCTCTTCGGCCTCGACCCGCGGGTGCTCTTTGAGACCGCCGATCAGGCCGAAGCCTCCGGCGTCTTCGACTCGGTGTGGGTCGGCGACAACTTCACCTCGAAGCCCCGCCTCGAGTCGATCGTCACCCTCGCGGCGATCGCGGGGCGCACGACCCGGATCAAGCTCGGGACGATCTGCCTTGCGAGCTTTCCGCTGCGCCATCCGCTGGTGCTGGCACTGCAGTGGGCGAGCCTCGACCTCGCCTCCGGCGGCCGCACGATCCTGGCCGTCTGCGCCGGCGGCAGCGACAGGATGGGGCCGCAGTTCGCGGCCGAGCTCGCCGCGATGGGCGTCGCCTCCAAGGAGCGCATCGGCCGGCTCGAGGAGGGGATCGCGCTCCTGCGCGCGTTTTGGTCCGGCCCGGTTACGCACCACGGGAAGTACTACCATTTCGACCACGTCGATCTGCTCCCGCGGCCGGAGCGCCGGATCCCGATCGTCCTCGCGGTCAACCCCAACAGCCCCGATCCCGCTGTGACCGAGCGCGCGATGCGCCGCGTCGCGCGCCTCGCGGACGGATGGCAGACCGACGGCACGCCGCCGGCGGTATTCCGGGCGCGCTGGCGCCAGATGCAAGAGTACGCGGCCGAGTACGGCCGGGCGGACGAGGTGACCCACAACAGCCTCCACCTGATGGTCAACATCAACGACGACGTGGCGAAAGCGAAGCGGGAGGCGGTCGAGTTCCTCGATCACTACTACGGCGCCGGCAGGATCAGCCCGGAGAAGCTCGACTCCTGGCTGGCCTTCGGCTCTCCGGCGGCCGTCGTGGACAAGGTCATGGCGTTCGTCGACGCCGGCTGCAACACCGTGGTGATGCGGTTTACCTCGCCGGACCAGCGCGGACAGCTCGAGCGCTGCGTCGCCGACGTGATGCCCAAACTCAAGGGCGCGGTCGCCGTCTCGTGACCCCGGCGCGCACCCGGGGTCGCGGAGCCCCCCGGCCGCGGCCCCGGCGACCGCGGCCCCGGTGACCGCGGACCTCCTCGTCGCCGCCGGCTCCGTGCTCGCGCGCGGAGCCGGCGAACTGCGTGCGTCGTTCAAGGCGCTGGATATGCTCGTCGACGGCGGGCGCATCATCGCCCTCGAGCCGCACGGGCGCATCCCGGCCGGCACCGCGGCGTCTGGAGGCGGGAGGCCGGGCGCCGCGAGGGAAGTGCTCGACGTCTCCGGCCGTCTCGTGCTGCCGGGCCTCGTGAACGCGCACTCGCACTCGTACGGCCAGGTCTGCCGCCACTGCCTCAACGACGACACGCTCGAGCCGTGGCTGCCGCGGGCGATGGCGTACGCGGGCGGAATGACCCCGGCCGACAGCGCGCTCGCGGCCCGCCTGCACGCCGCCGATGCACTGAGAAACGGCGTCACGCTGCTGCTCGACCACGCCCGGCTCGCCCCGGATCACGTCGAGGCCGCGGTCGACGCCTACGAGCGGTCCGGCCTGCGCGTGGCCCTCGCGCCGCAGATCGGCGACCGGACGATCGCGGACTCGCTGCCCGCGCTCGATCCGGCGCTGCACGCGGTCATCGCGGCGGCCGACCGGTGGGCGCCGCGCACCGCCGCCGGCCTGCTCGGCATGATGCGGTCGCTCGTTCACCGGACCGCCGGCCGGAACTCCGTCCGGACGCTGGCGGGGCCGTCGACCGCCGAGCGCTGCACGCCCGAGCTCCTCAACGGCCTCTCGGCGCTGGCCCGGGAGCACGGGCTCGCCGTCCACACCCACCTGCTCGAGTCGCGGGTGCAGCGGCGCGGCGGAGATCCGCTCGCCGTCCTCGAGTCGGCCGGGCTCCTTGGCCCCCGCACCACGCTCGCGCACTGCGTTCATCTCGGCGCCGCCGACCGCGCGCGCATCGCGGCGTCGGGGGCGGCCGTCGTGCACAATCCCCTGAGCAACCTCGCGACCGGCGCCGGGTACTTCGACCTGCGGGCGGCGCTCGACGCGTCGGTGCGGGTGGCCTTCGGCACGGACGCGTTCAACTGCGGCGGATCGCAGGACTGGCTCGCGGCGGTGCGCGTCGGGGTGACGCTGCGGCGGCCCGAGGAGCCTTCGGCGCGCTGGGTGCGGCCCGCCGATGCCTGGTGCAGCGCGGTGGAGAGCGCCGCCTCGGCCCTCGGCTTCGGCGACGTCGCCGGGCGTCTGGAGCCCCGGCTCGGCGCGGACTTTCTCGTCGTCAACCCGGCCGCCGCGGGCTGCTACGCTGGACCGGACTGGCTCGATCAGCTGGCCTACGCGGGCGCGGGCTTCGGCGGCGGACTGGAGCGCGTCTACGTCGGAGGGCGGCTCCTCGCCCGGAACGGACGGCCGCTGCACCTCGACGAGGCGGCGCTGGCGCGCGAAGCCGCGGCCGCGTACGAGCGCATCGAACGCACCACCCGCGATGCCCAGGCCGTGGCCGCGGCGCTGCGGCCCCCGCTCACGGTGTTGAGCGAGCTGGCGGCCGGCCGGGCGCGCCGGGCCGAGTAGGGCATGGGCCGGTACCTCGCCGCCCGCACCGCGGCCATTCTCGGCACGCTGCTCATCATTTCGCTGTTCGTGTTTATCGTGATGCACGCGATTCCCGGCGGCCCGTTCGACGAGGACAAGATGCCGCTCCCGCCGGCGAGCAAGGCCAACATTCTTCGCAGCTACGGCCTCGACCGCCCGCTCTCGGAGCAGTACGTGCGCTTCGTCTGGAACGTCGCGCATCTCAACTTTGGCGTCTCGTATCAGAGCCCCGGCGAGTCCGTCGTCCATCTGCTGGGCCGGGTCTGGCCGGTGACCATGCACCTGGGCGGGATGGCCCTGGCCATCGCGCTCGCCGGCGGCCTCTCGCTCGGGGTGACGGCCGCCCTGCGGCAGAACACCCCGGTCGACTATCTGACGACCGGTGTCGCGGTCTTCGGCCTCGTCGTCCCGCATTTCGTGCTGGGCAGCCTGCTGATTCTGATCTTCAGCACGATGCTGGGGTGGCTGCCGGCCGGCGGATGGGACGCCCCGCGCCAGTGGATCCTCCCGACCCTGACCTACTGCCTCGCCCCGCTCGGGCTCGTCGCACGCTACACCCGCGTCAGCGTCCTCGAAGTGCTCGGAGCCGACCACGTCCGCACCGCCCGCGCGAAGGGCCTGGCCACCCGTCGCGTCGTCTTCCGGCACGTGCTCAGAAACGCGCTGGTGCCGCTGCTCACCGTCATCGGGCCGCTCTTTCCCGACCTGCTGACCGGTTCGATCTTCGTCGAGGGCATCTACCGCGTGCCGGGCCTCGGCCGCTACTTCGTCACCAGCGTTTACGACCGCGACTATCCCATGATCATGGGACTCGCGCTGCTCGCCGCGCTGCTGGTCAGCGTGATGTACCTAGTCAGCGACCTGTTCTATCTCCTCGCCGATCCGCGGATCCGGTACACTTGATGAGCGCCACTGTTCCCGGCGTCGGCGGGCCCTTGCCGGTGGACCTCGGCCGCCCGCCCGCGCGGGGGGCGGGCCGTCGTGGCTGGATGCGCCGCCTGCGGCGCAACCCGATGGCGGTGGCCGGGGCGGCGGTCGTCGCCTTCCTGATCTTTCTCGCGCTCGCCGCGCCCTGGATCACGCCGGTGCCCTACGATCGCGCCAGCTTCGGCGAGGCGTACCAGTTCCCGTCCGCGGCCCACTGGCTCGGAACGGATGCGATCGGCCGCGACTTTTACACCCGGATCGTCTACGGCGCTCGCGTGTCGTTGATCGTGGGGTTCACGGCGCAGGCGATCGCGCTCGCGGTCGGCCTGCCGCTCGGCCTCGCCGCCGGCGTGCTCGGCGGCCGGACGGACTTTCTCATCATGCGGGCCGTCGACACGCTGACCGCGTTTCCGCAGCTGCTGTTTGCGCTCCTGATCATGGTCGTGCTCGGTCCGGGCCTCGGCAACATCCTGCTCGCGATCAGTGTCCATGCGTGGATCCCGATCTGCCGGCTCACGCGGGCGCAGTGCCTTCGGGAGCGCGAGCGCGAGTACGTGGAGGCGGCACGGGCGCTGGGGGCCGGCGAGGTGTCGGTCGTCACGCGCCACGTCCTGCCGAACATCCTCGCGCCGATCGTCGTCGCGGTCACGCTCGGCATTCCGCAGGCGATTTTTACCGAGGCCGCGCTCAGCTTCCTCGGGCTCGGCGTGCGGGCGCCGACGCCGAGCTGGGGGCAGATGGTGGGCGAAGGTGTGACCAACATCCGCTATTACTGGCACCTCGCGCTCTTTCCGTCGGTCATGATCGCCGTCACGATGGCCGGCTTCACCCTGCTGGGGGACGGTGTCCGCGATGTGTTGGACCCCCGCGCGTTGAAGCACTAGGACCGCGGGATGCGCCGCCGGTGCACCCGCCGGCAGAACGACACAGAGGGGGAGGCGAGCAGTGATGCATCGCATGCGTATGCCCCGGAGCCGGGTGTGGGTCGCCGGTCTCCTTGTTGCCCTCGTCGTGTTCGGCCCCGGGTACGGGCCGGCGGTCGGCGCCGCCACCGTGAACTCGGTGGGCGTGGCGCTGCCGTCCGACGCCGCCCCGCCGTCCAAGCAGGTGCTCACGCTGATCGGCCGCGAGGGCACGTACCTCGACTGGAGCAAGACCGTGCAGAAGGGCCAGTGGATGCCCGGCCTCATGAGCGATCCCCTGGTGATGCAGGACTACAACTCGGACATCAAGCCGCTCGCCGCCGCCCGGTGGGCCGTCTCCCAGGACGGCCGCACCTGGACGTTCTCGCTGCGGCCGGGACTGCGCTGGTCGGACGGCACGCCGCTCTCGGCGTCCGATTTCGTCTACACGATCCGCCGCATGGCGAACCCGGAGACCGGCTTCGACGTCGCCTGGTACTTCTCGGCGATCAAGAATTTCAAGGAGGCCAACGAAGGGAAGGCCAAGCTCGAGGACATCGGCGCGGTCGCCGTCAATCCGACCACGCTCGCGATCAGCACGGCCGAGCCGACGCCGTATCTCCTCATGCTGCTCAGCGATCTCTACGTCGTGCCCGCGCACGTCGTCGCCAAGACCGGCGATCCGTGGTCGCAGTCCGCCGACACGGCGGTCTCGTCCGGGCCGTTCAAGCTGGCCTCGTGGGAGCGCGACAAGCAGCTCGTCTTCGTGGCGAATCCCGCGTACGCCGGCATCCGCAAGCCGTACCTCGAGCGGATCGTCTACAAGGTCGGGCAAGACCAGTCGTTCTTCCCCGCGTACCTGTCGAACGAAGTCGACGCGATCCCGTGGATCTACGAGGGGCCGCTCGGCCCGTCCGATCTCGCGCGGATTCAAAGCGACCCGCGCCTGCGGCGGGAGGCGCACATCTGGCCGTACTTCCAGACGTGGTGGATCGCCTTCGGCGGCGACCAGACCGCGTTCAAGGACCCCCGGGTGCGGAAGGCGTTTGCGATGGCCGTCGACCGTGACGCGATCATCAAGTCGGTCCTGCGCGGCATGGCGGTGCCGGCGTACGGCATGCTGCCGCCGGGCTTCCACTGCGCGCAGCCGGCGCGCCTCAAGGGTGCGCAGCCCTACAATCCGGCCGAGGCGAAGAAGCTGCTGGCGGAGGCCGGCTACCCCGACGGCCACGGCTTCCCGAAGTACGATCTGGACCTCCGCGCCGCGTCCCCCACGATCCAGGCCGCGGGCGAGGCAATCCAGGCGATGCTCAAGCAGAATCTCGGCGTCGACGTCGGCGTCCAGAATCTCGAGCGCAAGCTCTTCATGGACCGGCTCAACAAGTACGATCTCCCGCTCGTGGTGGTCCCGTGGGAGTACGACTACGCCGACGCCAGCAACTTCATGAACATCTACAAGAGCGGCGGCCGGCATCCGTGGTCGAACGCCGACTACGACAAGGCGGTCGTCGCCGCCAACTCCACGATGGGCGACGCGCAGCGCTGCGCGATGTACCGGCGGGCCGAAGACATCCTGGTGCGGGATCCCGGCGCGGTGTTCCTGTGGCATCCCACCGTCACCCAGTTGTGGAAGCCGTGGGTGAAGGGGCTGATCAACAAGACCAACAAGTACGGCTTCGTGTCCTGGTCGCGTCCGTCGAAGGCCGATATGCCGCCCTACATCTACATCGGGAACGAGAAGCCCTGACGAGTAAGCCGCGGGCCGGCAGCGGGGCTGCCGGCCCCGATCCACGCGCCCTCCCCGCGGTCGTCGTCCTGTACGGCACGAATCGTCCGGGCGGCCTCGAGCCGGTGGCGGAGGCCGCGGAGATCCGGTACGCTGCCTCCCCGGACGAATTCCGCTCAGCGCTTGAGGGCGCGCAGGCGCTCTTTGTGGCCGACTTCCGTTCCGGGATGCTTCGGGACGCGTGGGCGCACGCACGCGACCTCCGCTGGATCCACCACGGCGGCGCCGGCGTCGATCCGCTCCTCTTTCCCGAACTCGTGCGCAGCTCCGTCGTCCTCACCAACTCGGGCGGCGTTTTCGACCGGGCCATGGCGGAGTACGTGCTCGGGCTGATCCTGGCGTTCGCGAAAGACCTTCCCCGCACGCTCGAGCTGCAGCGCCGCCGCGAGTGGCGGCACCGGGAAACCGGAGGCCTGGAGGGCCGCACGGTGCTGGTCGTGGGAGCCGGGCGCATCGGAAGCGAGATCGGCCGGATCCTGCGTGGCGCGGGCATGCGCGTGCTCGGGGTCGCGCGGCGGCCGCGCCCGGCCTTGGCCGTAGCGCAATCGCCGGGCCGGCCCGGCGCCGCCCCACCGGATGCCGCCTTCGAGCGCGTCGTGGGCATCGCCGGCCTTCACGCGGTGCTGCCCGACGCCGATTATGTCGTCTTGTCTTTGCCGCTGACCCCGGAGACCCGCGGCCTCTTCGGTGCCGACGCCCTCGCGCGCATGAAGCCCACCGCGCGCCTGATCAACGTGGGACGCGGCGCCGTCCTGGACGAGGCCGCGCTCCTAGACGCGCTCCGGTCGCGCCGGATCGCCGGCGCGGCGCTCGACGTCTTTGCCGACGAACCTCTTCCCGCCGATCATCCCTTCTGGGACCTGCCGGGGGTGATCGTCTCGCCGCACATGTCGGGCGATTTTGTGGGCTGGCCCGCGGCCGTCTCCGGGCTGTTCGTGGAAAACTTCCGGCGGTGGCGCGCCGGAGAGCCGCTCCTTAACGTGGTGGACAAAGAGCGCGGCTACGTCCCAACGGCTGAGCCTCCGGGGTCCTGATCGCGCGGGCCCTGGCCGCGCGGGTCCTGGTCGCGGGGTCTCACCCTTCGAAGCCCGGAAACCAGTGCGCGGCGCTCCAGCGCAGATAGCGGTCCGCGAGCAGCTCGAGCGATTTGCGCGCTGCGGGAAACTCTTCGGCCAGCGCGTCCAGCACGCGGCTTTGCCCGCCGTCCGCCGCCAGTCCACGGGTACGGGAGGCGGCGAGACGGTAGAACCGGCGGCCCTGCGCTTCGTAGGAGGCGAGCGTCGGCGGCACCGCGCGCTCGCGGCCGGCACGCACCGCCCGGCCGAGCGACCGCGAGAAAATCCCGCTCTCGAACAAGGCGATGTCGCCGATGCGCCGGAAGATCCAGGGTGCGGCGTCATCCGCCGGGGCGGCGTGGCCGCCGGCGAGCCCGGAGAGGGCGATCATGTCCTCCAGGCTCGACGTGTTGAACCGCCGTCGCACGTAGTGGTCGCGCCGCCGGACGAGGACCGTGACCGACTCGTTCCGGACGAATGACGTCAGCAGCGACACGAGATATCCCCAGATCCCGGGCTCCGCGATGAACCGGCGGACCTGGGTCGCGTCGAACACCGCGACCGTCTCGTCCGCGCGGCGTTCGAGCGTGTACGGCTTCTGATGAAGATCGCGCGCGACCCGGCGGAGCAGGACGCTGAACACCAGCCGCGGCGACACGCGCAGCAGCGCCTGCTCGTCTCCGAGAAGGCGGTTGACCAGGCGATCGTCCTCGAGCATCACGTCGAGGAGGTCGCGCCGCTCCCGGAGACGCGCCGGCGCATCGGATGATCGTCCCGGCTCCGCGGCGCCCGCCGTTTCGGCGACAAAGTGCAGGTCTTCGTCCGTAAACCTCTCAACGTCGGCCATTCCGTTCCGTCCTCGGGTCAAATTTCTGCCCAGATTTCTTCGAACGCCTGTGCGGCTCCTGGGAGATCGGGTGCCTATCCGGGCGACGTAAGACCAAGCATGTATCGACAATGTTCGACGAACATGTCAAGGTGGCATGTACTGGACCTTATTGGTCCAGTTCAAGACTTGACGGTAGCGGTCGCTCTCGATCCGGCCGGGGGGAAGTCGGTGTCGAGCACGGTTCCACTTGTTACCGCGGAGACTCGCGGCCCGAATCGCATCGAACGGCGCCCGCGCGCGGTTCCGCGAACGCGCCTGT
This sequence comes from bacterium, assembly GCA_035308905.1. Lineage (NCBI taxonomy): Bacteria > bacterium. Next base: position 43,028 of record DATGFS010000045.1, read on the forward strand.
GGCACCGGGTCTCCGTCCGTCTTGCGCTGATCATCGTGTGCTCGGTCGCGCTGACCTCCGGACTGACGATGTACGACGCGTTCGAGGCGCGCCGCGCGGCGATCGGGGAGATCGGGCAGGACACCCAGCGCACCGCGCGCCTCGCATCGGCAGCCAACCAACAACTGATCCACGCGACCGATTCGATTCTCGCCGCGCTCGCCGTCGCGCCCGCAATTCAGCACATGGATTGGCCCGCCTGCCGGCAGCTCCTGTCAAAGGCGTTGGGGCTGAATTCGGTCTATGCCAACTTCGGTGTCGCCGGCACTGACGGGACGGTCGTGTGCAGCGCGCGGCCGCTCTCACGGCCCGTGAATATCGCGGACCGCGAGTACTTCCAGTTGGCCCTTGCCACACAGGCCTTTTCGATCGGCGGCTACCAGATCGGCCGCGTCGTCGGCACGCCGACCCAGAACTTTGCCCTGCCCGTGGTTGATGCGACGGGTGCCGTGCACCACGTGATTTACGCGGCCGTCGACCTGAGATGGCTCAGGCGATTGGCCGGTACGATGGACCTGCCGGCCGGCTCGACGATCAACATCTCCGACGCTCGCGGGCGAGCGCTGGTCCGCTATCCGAATGTCGCCGGCCTCATCGGGCGCACCATGCCCTACGCGGACGTCATCGCGTCCGTCGGCAAGGACGGTCTGGCGATGACGCAGCGGATAGGCCTCGACGGCGTCTGGCGCGTCTACGGGATCGTCCGTCTGACCGCTCAGCCGCAGTATGAGGACACGTATCTCAGCGTGGGCATCCCCGTGTCGGCCGTGGTCGCGCCGGCTCAGCGTGCGTTTCTGAGGAACTTGACGTTGGTGCTCGTGCTTGGTCTCCTGACCGCCCTGGTGGCGCTCGGCGGCGCGGCGCTTCAGGTGCAGCGGCCGCTCGACGCGCTCACCCGGGCGGCCAAGCGGCTCGCCGCGGGCGATCTCAGGGCCCGCGCCGGGTCGGCCGCGCCGGCGGGCGAGCTGCGCCAGGTGCTCGACACGTTCGATGAGATGGCGTCCGCGCTGGAGCGGCGCACCACCGCCCTTCACGACGCGCAGGCCCGCTATCGCGCCCTCGTCGAGCAGTCGCTCGCCGGCGTCGCCGTCTTGAACGCGGAGAAGGTCCTCTACGCGAACGACGCCATAGCGAAGATCCTCGGGTACACGCCCGAGGAACTCGTCGGCCGGCCGGGTCCGCACCGGGACTTGGTGCATCCTGAGGACCGAGCGCTCGCGGCCGAAAGACTGCGCCTGCGGTTCGCGGACGATCACGACCCTATCCACTACACGTTGCGCTTTCTTCGCAAGGATGGGTCCATCGTGTACGCGGAGGTGTTCGGCCGCAGGATCGCGTACCAAGGGCAGCCGGCGGTGATCGTCACCGTGCTCGACATTTCCGCCAGGCTCCGGGCTGAGGCGGCGCTGCGCGCGAGCGAAGAAAGCTACCGGAGCCTCGTCGACCGGGTGCCCGTCGGACTGTACCGTACCACGGCAGACGGTCGCTTCCTACAGGTCAACCCGGCCGGGCTCGAGATCATGGGCTATCCGGATATGGAGACTGCCGCCGGCCTGAGCGCCGGCGACCTCTACGCCGACCCAGAGGATCGCCGCCGATTCCGGTCGACGATGGAGCGGGACAACGTCGTCGATAGCATTGAATACCGGCTGCGCCGTCCCGACGGATCGGTCATCTGGGTGCGCGACCGCGCGCGGGCGATGCGCGACGGCCGCGGCGGCGTGCTCTACTTCGAAGGCTTTATGGAGGACGTCACCCGGCAGCGGCAGGCCGCCGAGGAGCAGGCGCGGCGCGCGGCCGAGCGAGAGGCCTTCCACGAGCTCAGCGTCGGTCTGCGAAGCGCCCGCACCTCGCGCGACATGTACACGATCGTCGTCGAACATGTGAAAGCGGTGGTGGGCGCGGGATTCGTCTCTCTCAACCTGCTGGACGCCGAACGCCGGCAGTTCACGCGGGCACACTCCTCCGGCACTCTCCTTGGAGGCACAGACCCGGTCTTTCCCCTGGCCGGAAGTCTCTCCGAGCCGGTGATCGAGACGGGCAGGAGCCGCGTCCTCGATCTCCTGACGGCGGCGGTGCCGGCGTGGTGGAATCGATCCCCGCTGGGCGCGTTCGGAGCGGTTGCCGTCGTCCCGGTCCGCACGGAAGACGCGACGATCGGAACGATATTGGCGGCCCGCCTGCGGGAGTCGGGCGCGGTGCCCTTCACCGAGGTGGAGCTGCAGCAGCTCCAGGGGATCGCGGAGATCAGTGGAATCGCGATCCGGCGCGCGGAACTGGCCGAGAGCCTGGCGCGCCGCGTCGAGACGCTGACCGCGCTGTACGGCGGCGCCGAGCGGCTGGCCGGCAGCCTCGACCCGGACCGGCTGGCCGTCGACGTGGTCCGGACCTGCGTCGAGTCGTTCGGCCTCCGGATGGCATCGCTCGCCTATCTCACGGACGAGGATACCCCGGTCATGGCCGCGCACTACCCGTCCGATTCGGAGGGTGTCCAGACCGCGGACGGCCGCGTGCTCGACTTCCGGCAGATCGACCCCGAGACATGCCGCGCCCTCCGCGAAGCGGAGTCACCGGTCATTCGTCAGCTCGCCGGGGACCGGGACCACCCGGCGTGGGAGAGCGCGGCCCTCGTGGCGGGGATGCGCAGCGCGGCGTTTGTCCCGCTGATCAGCCGCGCGAAGCCCTTCGGATTCCTTGTCCTCTACAGCGATCAGGTGGAGGCGTTTACCACCGAGCGCGTGGAGTTCTTGACCGCGTACGCGCATCAGGCCGCCGCGGCCCTCCAGAACGCGCGCCTGTTCGACGACGCCGAGCGGCGGCTGCGCGAGCTCGGGGCGCTCAATGACATCGACCGCGCGGTGCGCAGCAGCCTCGACCTGCGGGTCATCCTTCAGGTGCTGCTCGACAAGGCCGCGGCCGAGCTCCAGGTCGACGCGGTCGACGTCCTGCTGCTCGATCCGGAGACGCAGACGCTCAGCTGCCCCGCCTCCCGCGGATTCCGAGGCGACGCCGTGCGGCGCGTCCGGCAGCGGCTCGGCGATGGATATGCCGGTCAGGTGGCGTTGAGCGGCCGGCCCGTCAGCCTCGGCAATTTGAACGGCGCCGCGGAGTCGGTCTGCGGCCGCCACGTGACGGGCGAAAGCTTCGTCTCCTATTACGCCGTGCCCCTCGTGGCCAAGGGCGTTGTCAAGGGAGTGTTGGAAGTCTACCGCCGGTCGCCGATGGCGCCGACGCAGGAGTGGCACGCGTTCTTCGAGGCCCTGGCGGGGCAGGCGGCGATCGCCATCGACAACGTGTCGCTGTTCGACGACCTGCACAGGGCGAACGCCAGTCTCCGGATGTCCTACGACGACACGCTCGCCGGATGGTCGCGCGCGCTCGACCTCCGGGACCGGGAGACGGAGGGACACTCCGGGCGCGTGGCCCAGTTGACCATCACGCTCGCGCGGGCGATGGACGTCCCGAAGGCGGACCTGGTCCACATCCGCCGCGGCGCGCTCCTGCACGACATCGGGAAGATGGGCGTCCCCGACGCCATCTTACTCAAGCCCGGCCCGCTCACCGAGGCGGAGTGGAAGACGATGCGGCACCACCCCGCGTACGCGCGCCAGCTGCTCGAGCCCATCGCCTACCTGCGCCGGGCGCTCGACATCCCGTACTGCCACCACGAATGGTGGGACGGGACCGGATACCCGCAGGGTCTGTCCGGCAGCCAGATTCCCCTTGCCGCCAGGATCTTTGCGGTCGTGGACGTGTGGGACGCTTTGCGGTCCGATCGGCCGTACCGGCCGGCCTGGAGCGTCGAGCTGGTCCGGGCGTACGTCCGGGACCAGGCCGGCACGCAGTTCGATCCCGCGGTCGTCCGCAAGTTCCTCGAGCTGCTCGACCGGGGCGCCCTCCTCGATCCGGCGGCGCCGGAGTCTATGGCGCCGGAATCAACGGCGCCTGGGCCCGATCAGTCCACCAGGGCGGACGGAGCCGCCGCGGACGAAATCGCCGGGCTGCCCGCGCGGGCCGCCCTGGAGCGAGGGTGATGCCGGCCGCGCTCGTGGCGTTCGCCGCCGGGTAGGGTCCGTCCCGGGGACACGCGGGTCGGGGAGCACCACCAAAAATAGAAGCGCGGCCGGCGAAACCCGCCAGCCGCGCTTTACGTCGATACGGGTCCGCGGCTGTTACGGTGTTTGGAAGCCGACGGCTCCCGCCGCTCGGATCGCCGCCTGCAGCTGCGGGTCGACGCCTTGCTCCATGTCCGCCTCGCCGAGCGGTACCGCGACATCCGGCGAGATCCCCACCGCTTCGACGACGTGCCCGCCGGGAGTCGTGATGCGCTCCACCGTCACGGACATGCCGCCCTCCGGAAGGGCGACGTCGATTGCTCCGCCGAGGGCGCCGGCCGTCTTCTCGCCGATGATCTGCGCCCGATGGAGGTCCTTGAAGGCGCCGGTCACGATCTCCGATCCGGACGCGCTGCCGGCGTTCGTCAGTACGACCAGCGGCACCTGGGCGAACGGTGAGGGGCCCATCGTCCGCAGCAGGCTGGACGACTCCCGGTCCACCACGCGGGCGATTGGGGAGCCGTTCGTGAGGAAGAGGCCCGCCACGCCGTCGGCCTCGCTGATCAGCCCGCCGGGGTTGCCCCGCAGGTCGAGGATGACCGAACGGATCTGGCCCTGCTCGGCGAGCCCGAGCAGCTGAGCCCGCATGTCGCGCGCCGCGCCCTTGCTGAACTCGAACAGCCGCACGTAGACGACTCCCGGCTC
>DATGFS010000046.1 GCA_035308905.1 bacterium
AGTGGCGGGTCGGGGTGGTGTACCGGTTCGCGCCCGGGGCCTCGCTCTACACCCGCGTGGAGAATCAGCGGATCAACGGGATCTCGCAGTACACGTTGTACCGGTCGGAGATTAACTACAACTTCTAAATCTCCGGATCCGCGCACCGCTCCGTGGTGGCCTCCCGGACAACCGGGGGGCCACCCGGTTTTCTCCGGGGAGATCGCGCGGATGATGAAAAATGGTTACACGCGCCCGTTGCAATGGACTATACTTGTAGCCGGTAGTTTTTCGGAGGTGCAGATGATGCGGGGGCAGACCGTCAGGGCCGTCATCTTCGTCGCCATACTCTCGCTCCTCGCCGCGGACATCTCGGTCGGGTGCGGCGCCAACGCCTATGTGTACGGGCCGGTGGAACAGAAGTACACAAAGACCCCGGATGAGTTCGACGGACAGATCATGGTAGACGGTCAGACCTATTTGGTTCCGGGGTCGTTCTTTGCGAAAGTCTCGGTGGGCGACACCGTGAGGTACAACGGCCATGTGTGGTCGATCGTCAAGTACGCCGACGGTCGTCCGGTTCCGGCGCAGTCGACGCCCTAGCCCGGGAGGCTCTCGGCCGTGCGGCGCCGCTCGACGGTGAGATCCCGCGTCGCCGTGGCTGTGGCGGCGCTCCTGCCGGCGCTGGCGCCGTGGGCGCCGCCCGCGGTCGCGGCGGGCCACACCGTGGCGGTGGCGCTTTTCTACGCCCCGACGCCCGTCACCGAGTACTCGGGGTTGATCCCGGGGGAGTACGCCAGCGAAGACATGTCTGCGAAGCTGGTCGCCGCGTCCGCCGGCCGGTTCTCAGTCGTGCCGCGCGGGCAGGTCAGGACGCAGGAAGGCGGCCTGCGGTGGCGTGAGTGGGACGCGCTGCGGTTCGCGCGGTTGAGCGAACTCGGCCGCGCCGCGGGCGCGGACCGCGTGGTGGTGGGATGGATCGAATCGCTGGTGCTGGACCGGTTCGGCGGGGGCGGCAACAACTTCGACTTCGGCGGCGAAGGCGGAGGCGTTCTGGCCGGTCTCGCCGTTGTCACGGCGCAGGTGTTTGACGTTTCGCAGGGACGCATCGTCTATCAAACCAAGGTTGCCGGGCATTCGTTCGGCACGCTGCCCATGCTGGCCGTCCAGAACGCGCTCGACGACGCGGTGCGGCGCGCGGCCGCCGGGATTCCCGATTCTCTGACCGCAGAACCGGGCGCGCCGTAGCACAGACGCGCGCCGGCGCGTGCTCCGGCCGGCAGCCTAGACGCCGGCGATCTGCCGGATGATTTCCTCCGCCGCGCGCCGTGGATCGCCGGCCTTCGTGACGGCGCGCCCCACCACCAGCATGTCGGCGCCCGCCGCGACCGCGGCCGCCGGCGTGTCGGTGCGCCGTTGATCGTCGCGATCGACGCCCTCGGGCCGGATGCCCGGGCACACGATGAGGAACTCCGGACCGCACGCCGACCGCACCGCCGCCGCATCGAGGGGCGAGGCGACGACCCCGTCCAGTCCGCCTACTCGCGCGAGCCGCGCGAGCCGCAGCGTTTCCGCCGCGGGAGAGTCGGCGATGCCGATCTCGGCGAGCGCCGCGTCGTTGCCGCTCGTGAGCAGCGTGACCCCGATTACCTTCATGCGCGCGGCGTTCGCCGCGCGGTGCGCCTCGCGGGCGGCCCCGGCCGCGGCCTCGATCATGGCGCGGCCGCCGAGCGCGTGCACGTTGCACAGCGAGACGCCGAGCCGGGAGGCGGCCGCGACGCCGGCGGCGACCGTCGATGGAATGTCGTGAAACTTGAGGTCGAGGAAAACTTCGCCGCGCCGGCGGATCGCCGCGACGGCGGTCGGCCCCGCCGTGGTGAAGAGGTGCGGGCCGATCTTGAACCACCGCACCGCGCCGGCGAGGCGGTCCGCGAGCGCTTCGGCTTCGGCGAGCGAGGGCGCGTCGAGCGCCACGATCAGACGATCACGCGGATCCGCGGCATTTCCCATCGATCCCTCCCGGAGATCGTTAATGGGTTTGTCGTGCCGTGGTTATTATACGCGGTCGATCACGTGACCCGCATGCGGGGTCGGTTGACACCCGCGAACGTACGTCCTATAATCCAGTAAATTATCCGGAGCCCCCGCTCCGCGAGACTTGCCGGCGGAACGCGCCGGCGTCGCCCTACGCGGGTTCCGGCGCCGCAGGGGAGGGCCCACGCCGCGTGGGGTTGCTGGACGACGTCGCCGAGGTGTTGATTCGCGAGGATGAACTCGCGGATCGCATCGCGGACCTCGGACGGCAGATCAGCAGAGATTACGACGGCAAGACCCCGCTGTTCGTCGGCATCCTGAAGGGTTCGTCGCTGTTCCTGTCCGATCTGCTCCGCCAGGTCTCGATCCCCTGCATGCTCGACTTCATCGCCACGAGCGCGTACGGGACCGGCACCGAGAACTCCGGCATCGTCCGCATTCTCAAAGATCTCGATCAGACGATCGAGGGACGGCACGTCGTGATCGTGGATGACATCATCGACACCGGCTTCACGATGGACTACTTGCTCGAGACACTGAAGGCGCGGTATCCGGCGAGCCTCCGCGTGTGCGCGTTGCTCGACAAGACGACGCGCCGCCGCCGCCACGTGCCGATCGACTACCGCGGCTTTGAGATCCCCGACAAATTCGTGGTCGGATACGGGCTCGACTACGCGGGCATCTACCGGAATCTCCCGTTTATCTGTGTTCTGAAGCCGGAGGTCTACACGTGAACCGCCGACGGCCCCGCCCCGCGGGGGCGCCCGAGTCTCCAGGAGGGTGTACGCATGGAGTTCATCGGTAAGGGCCGCGCCGCCCGCCGCACGTACGGGTTCGAGGAGATCGCGCTCGTCCCGGCGTCGGCAACCGTGGATCCGGAAGACGTCGACACGTCGTGGCAGGTCGCGGGACGAAGCTTCGCGCTGCCCGTCATCGCGGCCGCGATGGACAGCGTCGTCGACGTCGGCATGGCCGCCGCGCTCTCGAAGCTCGGCGCGATGGCCGTCCTCAACCTCGAAGGCATCCAGACCCGCTACGCCAATCCGCGCGAGGTGCTGGACCGGCTCGCCGCGGCGACGCCGGACCGCGTCGTGGCGGTGATGCAGGAAGTCTACCGCGAGCCGATCAAGGACGACCTCGTCGGGCGCCGCGTCTCCGAGATCCGCTCGGGCGGGGGCGTGCCGGTCGTCTCCACGACGCCGGCCGGCGCCGGGCGCCTCGCCCCCGTCGCGGCGGAGGCGGGTGCCGAGATTCTGCTCGTGCAGTCCACCGTCATCACCGAACAGCACCGCAGCGAACGGGGCCGCGCCCTGTCGCTGCGGGAGCTCGTCGCCCACACCAAGATCCCGGTCATGGCCGGCAACTGCGTCTCCTACGAGGCGGCGCTGCAGCTCTTCGAGTCCGGCGTGTCCGCGGTCTTCGTCGGGGTCGGGCCCGGCGCCGCGTGCACCAGCCGGAAGGTGCTCGGCGTCGGGGTGCCCCAGGCGACGGCGATCATGGACGTGGCCGCCGCGCGGGCGGAGTTCGCGCGCCGGACGGGGCGGCACGTGCCGATCGTCGCCGACGGCGGGATCTCGGTCGGCGGCGAGATCGCCAAGTCGATCGCATGCGGCGCGGATGCGGTGATGCTCGGCTCGCTCTTCGCGCGCGCCGAAGAAGCTCCCGGGCGCGGCTTCCACTGGGGGATGGCGACGCCGCACGCCGCGCTGCCGCGGGGCACGCGAATCGCCGTCGGCAGCACGGGCACCCTGCGCGACATCCTGTTCGGACCGGCCCGGGTCGACGACGGCTCGCAAAACCTGATCGAGGCGCTCCGCACCGCGATGGGCATGTGCGGCGCGCGCTCCGTCCGGCAGATGCAGCAGGCCGAGGTGATCATCGCCCCCGCGCTCGTCACGGAGGGCAAGACCATGCAGATCGCGCAGCGGGTGGGGCAGGGCCGGTGACGGCCGCTTCAATTTCACCACAGATCGGCGCGGATGCGGCGGTCCGGGAGCGCGAGACCCGCGCGCACGTTCCGTCCACGGACGATCTCGTCGTCGTCCTCGACTTTGGGGCGCAGTACAGCCAGTTGATCGCCCGGCGCGTCCGCGAGCTTCGCGTCTACAGCCTGATCCTGCCGTACGACACCCCGCTCGCCGATCTGCTCGCGCTCCGCCCGAAGGGCCTGATCCTCTCGGGGGGTCCCAACAGCGTGTACGATCGCGGGGCGCCGCACTGCGACCCCGGGCTCTTCACCGCGGGCATCCCGATTCTCGGCATCTGCTACGGCATGCAGCTGATGGCGCACGTGCTGGGCGGTCACACCGGTCCCGCCGCGCGCCGCGAGTACGGCCGGACGCGCCTCTTCGTCGACGAGTCGCCGGACGCGCTGTTCGGCGGTCTCGAGCGCCGGCTGATCGGCTGGATGAGCCACGGCGACACCGTCTCGCGCCTGCCCGAGGGCTTCGAGACGCTCGCGCACTCCGACCACACGCCCTACGCCGCGATCGCGCACCGGCCCCACCGGCTGTATGGCCTGCAGTTCCACCCGGAGGTCTCGCACACGCCGTGGGGCACGGAGGTGCTGCGCAACTTCCTCTACACCGTGTGCGGCTGCTCCCCGTCGTGGGAGATGGCGTCGTTTATCGACCGCTCCGTCGACGAGATCCGCGCGCAGGTGGGCACGGGCCGCGCGATCTGCGCGCTGAGCGGCGGGGTCGACTCTTCCGCGGCGGCCGCGTTGGTGTACCGGGCGATCGGCGACCGGCTGAGGTGCGTGTTCGTGGACCACGGGCTGCTCCGCCAGGGCGAGTCCGAGGGCGTCGTCTCGGTGTTCCGCGACCACTTCGGGATGCCGCTCCTGCACGTCGACGCCCGCCGCCGCTTCCTCGCGCGCCTCGAGGGCGTGATCGATCCGGAGCAAAAGCGGATCCTGATCGGCCGCGAGTTCATCACGGTCTTCGCGGAAGAGGCGGCGCGCTTCGACCGGCCGGAGTACCTCGTGCAGGGCACGCTCTATCCCGACGTCATCGAAAGCGGCACGCGCACGGCGGCGCGTATCAAGACGCACCACAACGTCGGCGGCCTGCCGGACGTGATGCCGTTCCGCCTGATCGAGCCGTTCAGGACGCTGTTCAAAGACGAGGTCCGCGTGGTCGCCCGAACGCTCGGCCTGCCCGACGAGATGGTCGGCCGGCATCCGTTCCCGGGGCCGGGGCTCGCGATCCGGGTGCTCGGGGAAGTGACCGACGAGCGGCTCGAGACGCTGCGCGCGGCCGATGCGATCGTTCGCGAAGAGCTCCGCCGCGCCGGTGTGACCCGCGAGGTCTGGCAGGCGTTCGCGGTGCTCCTGCCCGTGCACACGGTCGGCGTCGCCGGCGACGCGCGCACGTACGGACACGTCGTCGCGATCCGCGTCGTGACGAGCGAGGACGGTATGACCGCCGACTGGGCGCGGCTGCCCGCGGATCTGCTCGAGGCGATGAGCAACCGGATCACCGGCGAGGTTCCCGGGATCAGCCGCGTGGTCTACGACGTGACGAGCAAGCCGCCGGCAACCATTGAGTGGGAGTAGCGCAGACGACTGCGCCACCCAGCCGGCCCTCCTCTCGAAGTTCGATAGAGTGTAGGATAGTAGAGTAGAAAACCAGCTGCTCCATCCAGCGACAGGCGCCTCAGGTGTAGCCGTGCCCGAACCAAAATCCACAATGGAAACCCTGCTCAACGATCGCCAGCTCGAGGCGGTCCGCCACGGCGACGGCCCGCTGCTGGTGCTCGCCGGCGCGGGATCGGGGAAGACCCGCGTCCTCACCTACCGCATCGCCTCGCTGATCCAAGAGCGCGGCGTTCCGGCGTCCGCGATCCTCGCGGTGACGTTTACGAACAAGGCCGCGGGCGAGATGCGCGAGCGCCTCACCGCGCTGCTCGGTCAAAAAATCGCGCGGGCGCTGTGGATCGGGACCTTTCACGCGACGTGCAGCCGCATGCTTCGCGTCTCCGGGGCGCCGGCCGGCGTCGATCCGCGTTTCATCATTTACGACAGCGACGACCAGCGCACGCTGATGCGCGAGACGCTCCGCGCGCTGGACCTCGACGACCGCCGGTTTCCCCCGGCCGCGGTGCTCGCCGAAATCAGCCGCGCGAAGAACGAACTGGTGGACCACGTCGCGTACGCCGCCCGCGCGGAGACGGCCCGCGAGTCGATGCTCGCCCAGATTTACGCGGCCTACCAGCGGCGGCTCGACGACGCGCGGGCGCTCGACTTCGACGACCTGCTGCTGCGGACGGTGCAGCTGCTGCGGGCCTCGCCCGAGGCGCTCGCGCGGTACCAGGACCGGTTCCGGCACATTCTCGTCGACGAGTATCAGGACACGAACCATGCGCAGTACACGCTGATCGGGTTCCTCGCGCGGCGCCACCGCAATCTCTGCGTCGTCGGGGACGACGATCAGGCGATCTACCGATGGCGGGGGGCCGACGTCCGCAACATCCTCGAGTTCGAGCGCGACTACCCGGAGGCGCGGATCGTCGCGCTCGAGCAGAACTACCGCTCGACGCGGCGCATCCTCGCGGTCGCGGGCGGCGTGATCCACAACAATCCGCACCGGCACCCGAAGGCCCTGTGGACGGCCAACCCCGACGGCGCGCCGGTCACCTTGTACGAGGCGTTCGACGGCTACGAGGAGGCGCGGTATGCCGGCGACCAGATCCGCGCGCACCAGGCCGCGGGCGGCCGGTTCGGCGAGGTCGCGGTGCTCTACCGCACCCACGCGCAGTCCCGGCAGTTCGAGGAGATGTTCCTCCGTCTCGGCATTTCGTACCAGATCGTCGGCGGCCTTCGCTTCTACGAGCGCGCGGAGGTCAAGGACCTGCTGGCCTACCTTCGTCTTGCCTTCAACCCCGCGGACGAGGCGGGCCTGCGGCGCGTCGTCAACGTCCCACGGCGCGGCATCGGCGACACCACCATCCGGCGGCTGGACGCCCACGCACGCGAGTCGGGCGCCACGTTGTGGGAGGCGGTGCGCAGCGCCGTTCGCGGAGGCGCCGCGGGCGCCGGACCGTCGCCGGCCGCCCCGGCCGGGGTCCCGGGGATCGGCGGCGCGATCCGGACGGGCCTGACCGAGTTCGTCGATCTCGTGGAAGACCTCGGCGTGTTTGCCGCGGATCATTCCGCGCGCGACGTCCTGCTGCGCGCGCTCGACCGGACGGGGTACCGCCGCATGCTCGAGGCCGAAGGGACCGACGAAGCCTACGCGCGCCTCGAGAACCTCGAGGAGCTGGCCGCGGTCGCGCAGGAAGTCGAGGCGATGAGCGGGGAGGGGACGCTCGAGGCGTTTCTCCAGCACCTCGCGCTGCAGACGGACGTCGACTCCCTCGAGGAGCGTCCCGACCGAGTAACGCTCATGACGCTGCACAGCGCGAAGGGCCTCGAGTTCCCGGTGGTTGTCCTGGCCGGCCTCGAGGAGGGGCTGTTTCCGCACATGCGCGCGCTGGAGGAAGAGGTCGATCTTGCCGAGGAGCGCCGGCTCTGTTACGTTGGGATGACCCGCGCGCGGCACCGCCTCCTGCTTACCTACGCCCGCCAGCGCACGTCGTACGGCACGACGCGGCCGAGCCTGCCGTCGCGGTTCCTCGCGGAGATCCCGCCCGACGCCGTCGAGCGCGCGGCGACGCCCCGGACCGGGACCGGCGACTGGCCGGCGGAAGATCAGCGTCCCGTGCCCGAGGTCGCCGTCGGCGACGCCGTCCGGCACAAGACGTTCGGCGCGGGGCGCGTACTCGAGGTGGACGGGGAGGGGCCGCGCGCGATCATCACCGTCCGGTTCGACGGCCCGGCAGGGACCAAGCGACTCGCGCTCGGCTACGCGCCGCTCGAGGTTGGTTGACGGGCAGGGGGCGCAGGCCGCTCCGCGCGAATAACTTACCGGCAGCCTCCGAGCCCGCCGGTAGACCCGTTCCTTCCGCCTAAAAAGAGGAAATGTATCCTAGAGAGCCGCTTGCGAAGGAACGCCCGCTGAAGCGGAGTTGATCGTGCAGGGCGATATGCAGGGAGGTCCCACTGTGCGATTTGTTGCCGTGTCCTTGATCCTCGTTGCAACGCTGTTGATGCCGCCGGCGTTGAGTTCATGGTTGCCGGGCGCCGGTCGGCCGGCGTGGGGCGCCTCCGCGCCGTCCCATCATCCGGTCCTCCCGGGCCTGCCGAACCCGAAGGTCATGGTCGGCGATCCGGGACGATTCGGCGGCGAGTTTCTCGACTCGCAGGTCAGCGATCCGCGGACGTTCAACCCCATCCTTGCGCAGGAGACCTCGTCGACGGGGCCGCTCGGCACCCTCTTCGACGGGCTGGTCGAGGACAACGGCGAGACGACGGAGACGGAGCCGGCGCTCGCGGAATCGTGGAAGACGAGTCCGGACGGCAAGACGTGGACCTTCGTGCTGCGGCAGGGCCTGCAGTGGGACGACGGCCAGCCGCTCACCGCGGACGATGTCGTCTTCACCTTCGGCGTCATCTTCGACAAGAACATTCCGAACAGCCTCGCCGACGTGCTGAGCGTCGCCGGGAAGCCGGTGGAGGCGACGAAGGTCGACGCGCGGACCGTGGCGTTCCACACCGCAGAGCCGTTCGGCCCGTTCCTCCGCACGATCGGGGTCTCGATCCTCCCGCGCCACAAGCTCGAGGCCCCCTACAAAGCGGGGAAATTCCGGCAGACCTGGGGGGTCAACACGCCGCCGAGCGAGCTGGTCGGCTCCGGCCCCTACATCATGACGGAATACCGGCCGGCGGAACGCGTCCGCTACGTTCGCAACCCGCACTACTGGAAGGTCGACGGGCAGGGGCACCGGCTGCCCTACATCGACCGCGTCGTCCTGCGCATCGTACCCAGCCAGGAGGCGCTGCGGCTGCTCTTCCAGGGCAAGCAGACCGACAGCTACGGCCTGCGGCCCAAGGAGTACGCCGCCTTCAAGCGGGACGAAAAGGCCGGCAACTACACGGTCTTCGACGGCGGCCCGACGTTCGGCACCGAATTCCTGGTGTTCAACCAAAACCCGCGCAGCGGCATGCCGGACTACAAGACCAAGTGGTTCCAGAATCAGAAGTTCCGCCAGGCCGTGTCCTACGCCACCGACCGGCAGGCGATCATCAACCAGGTGTACGCCGGCCACGCTGTCGTCCAGTACGGTCCGGAGAGTCCGGCGGACAAGTTCTTCTTCAACCCGCACGTGATGCAGTATCCGTACGATCTGACGAAGGCGGCGCAGGTCCTGGCCGAGGGCGGTTTCAAAAAGGGCCCGGACGGGATGCTGCGGGACGGCGACGGGCACCCGGTGGAGTTCGTGATCAGCACGAACTCGGACAACCAGGACCGGGTGGCGATCGCGAACATCATGCGGCAGGACCTGTCGCAGCTCGGCATGCGGGTCACCCTGGTGCCGGAAGCGTTCAACACGCTGGTCAACAAGCTGGTGGAGTCGTTCAAGTGGGAGACGATGGTGCTCGGCCTCACCGGCGGCATCGAGCCGCACAACGGACAGAACGTCTGGCGCTCCTCCGGCAGCCTCCACATGTGGAACCCGAAGGAGGCGAAGCCGGTCACGCCGTGGGAGGCGCAGATCGACCGCTACTTCAACCTGGGCGCGACCACCGTGGATCAGAATCGCCGCCGCGAGTACTACTACCAGTACCAGGTGATCGTGGCCGAACAGGTGCCGGTCGTGTACACGGCGATTCCGAACGCCTACGTCGCCGTCCGGAACAAGTTCGGCAACATCCACTTCACCGCGTTCGGCGGTCCGTTCTGGAACTTCCCGGTGGTCTTCATCAAGCCGTAGCGCGGACGGCCCGGCCGGGTGCCGGCCGGGCGTGGAGACGACACTCGTGCCGATAACCCGGGCTGCAGGCTGATGGTTCGCTACATTCTGCGCCGCCTGCTGCTGCTCGGCCCGCTGCTGTTCGGCATTACGCTGGTGAGCTGGGCCGCCATTCAGCTCGTGCCGGGATCCGGCAATTACTTTCAGGCGCTCGTGCTGCAGTACCCGCAGATCAGCCCGCAGACGATCGCGGCGCTCAAAGCGCAGTTCGGGATGGACCAGCCGCCCTGGATCCAGTACTTCCGGTGGCTGTGGAGCATCCTGCACCTCGACTTCGGCCTGTCCTTCGCCTACAACGTCCCGGTCACGTGGCTGATCGGCAGCCGCGCGCTGAACACCCTGCTGCTGTCGCTGAGCTCGCTGGTCGTGGCCTGGTCGGTGGCGCTGCCGCTCGGAATCTATTCCGCCGTGCACCAGTACTCCGCGATGGACGGCGTCCTCAACACCGCAGCGTTCGTGGCGATCTCCATTCCCTCGTTCTTCAGCGCTCTGCTGCTGCTCTACGCGGCCTACTGGAGCCACCTGCTGCCGCTGCAGGGCCTGACGAGCGTCGACTTCGACACATACCCGTGGTGGGGCAAGGCCCTCGACGTCGCGCGGCACCTCGTCCTGCCGACGATCGCGCTCGGGCTCTTCTCGGTCGGGGGCCTGATGCGGTACATGCGCAACAACCTGCTCGAGGTGCTGCGGTCGGACTACGTCAAGACCGCGCGGGCGAAGGGGCTCGCCGAGCGGCGGGTGATCTACCGGCACGCCGTGCGCAACGCCATCAATCCGCTCATCACGTTCTTCGGCTTCGAGCTCGGCGGACTGCTCAGCGGCGCCGCCTTCGTCGAAAACATCATGGGGTATCCGGGGCTCGGCCGGCTGATCCTCGAGGCGCTGCTCAAGAAGGACGTCTTCGTGGTGATGGCGAGCTTGCTGTTCGGCAGCGTGATGCTGATCCTCGGCAACCTGACGGCCGACATCATGTTGGCCTACGTCGACCCGCGCATCCGCTATGACTAGCACGGCGCACGAGGTCGCCGCCTCACGGGTCGCCGCGCAGCGGCGGGCCGAGGCCGCGCGGGCCCGCAGCCCGTGGCAGCTCGCCTGGCGGCAGCTCCGGCGGTACCGCCTCGCCGTGGCGGGCGGCGCCACGCTGATCGTGCTCTACACCGCGATGATCCTGGCCGAGGTGCTCGCGCCGTACGGACTGGACCAGAGCGATCGCACGCTGTTCTACGCGCCGCCGACGGGGATCCACTGGATCGACGCGCGCGGGCGCATCCACCTGCGCCCGTTCGTCTACGCGTACCGCGTCGTGGACGTCTCGATCCCGCAGTACGCCCCGGACACGTCGCGCACGTACGACGTGCGGTTCCTCGTCCACGGCTCGCCGTATCGCTGGCTCGGGCTCGTGCCCGGCGACCTTCATTTCATCGGCGTCGATCCGCCGGCGCGCCTGTTCCTGCTCGGGACGGACCAGTTCGGGCGCGACATGCTGTCCCGGCTGCTCTACGGCAGCCGCGTGTCGCTCATGCTGGGCATCCTCGTCGTCGTGATCAGCTTCCCGATCGGCATGGTGCTGGGCGGCATCGCAGGGTACTACGGCGGCCTCGTCGACAACGCGATGATGCGGGCCGTCGAGGTGCTCGCGTCGTTTCCGCAATTCTATTTGATCCTCGCGCTGACGTCGGTGCTGCCGCCGACGCTCACCAGTCCGCAGCGCATCGTGCTGCTCTCGGGCGTGTTCAGCCTGACCGGCTGGGGCGGGCTCGCCCGGGTGATCCGCGGAATCGTCCTCGGGCTGCGCGAGCTCGAGTTCGTGCTGGCCGCGCGGGCGGCCGGCCTCAAGGACTTCCGCGTGATCGTGCGGCATGTGCTGCCGAGCACGTCCTCGTACATCATCGTGGCAGCGACCCTGACCATTCCGGGCGTCATCCTCGGCGAGAGCGGGCTGTCGTACCTCGGGATCGGCGTCCAGGAGCCGAGCACCAGCTGGGGTCTGCAGCTCGCGCAGGCGCAGAGCATCGAAGTGTTCACGCAGTTCCCGTGGCTGCTCGTGCCCGGCGCGGCGATCGTGCTGGCGATTCTCGCCTTCAACTTCCTGGGCGACGGCATCCGCGACGCGCTGGACCCCCGCCAGCGCTCGACGTAGAATGGGGGGCATGACGCCAACCACTCCCCCGCAGGCACGGCAGGGCGGGCCGGGCGCCCGGGCGGCGCGGCGCCCCGCGGCGCGGGACGCCGGCCGCCGGCCCGGCCGAGGTCCGCACCGCCCCCGGCGGCCATCCCCCCTCCTCCGGACGATCTGGATCGGGATTGCGGCGGCCGCGCTGATCGTCGGCGGGGTGTTCTTGTATGGAAGGATCGCCCAGGTGCAGCGGGGGGCCGTCCTGCCCGATATTCCGCAGGGGGTGCAGCGGGACCCGGCCACCCGGGTCCGCGGCGCCGTGATCAGCATCTCCGGCGACGCGAGCCATCCGGTCGCCACGTACGATCCGGCCTCGGGCACGGTCACGGTGCGCTTCCAGTCCCGGTACTACGATCCCGCGCACACCTCGGCGCTCAACCGCCAGTACCTCGCCACGGAGGGCCGGCTGATCGTTCAGCTGGCCCTCTATAACGACTCGTCCGCCGCGCAGGTGGTCGCCGAGCTGTACCACGGGCGGCAGCGCCTCGCGAGCGTGACGGGATCGCCGGGCCAGGACTACGCCGCCTATACCGTCCAGTACGCGCCGGGCCTGCCCAAGTAAACCGGCCGGCCGAAGGGAACCGCGCCGCCGGTGGATGAGTAAAGGAATTAGGTACACGTTGTGGAATCCCGAGACCACCGCGCCGGTGTACCAGCCGGCGCCAGCGACGCCGCCGGCCGAACCAGGCTATGTCGTAGTCGGCGCTCCGCGCGGGCGCGCATGTGCGTGAGCCCGCGGGGCGGTTGACCGGCGCAAACGGCGGCAAGTCCAGGGGGGCGACGCGTGGCTGACGCACTGCTGTCGGTGCGCAACCTGAAGACCTACTTCTATACCGACGAGGGCGTCGTGCGCGCGGTCGACGGCCTCTCGTACGACCTCCAGCGGGGCGAAGTGCTGGGGGTCGTAGGCGAGTCGGGATGCGGGAAGAGCGTGCACGCGCTCTCGCTCATGCGGCTCATCCCGATGCCGCCCGGCAAGATCGTCGACGGCGAGATCCGGTTCGAGGGCCGCGACCTCCTCAAGCTCTCCGACGAGGAGATGCGGAAGATCCGCGGCAACCGTATGGCGATGATCTTCCAGGAACCGATGACCTCCCTCAATCCCGTCCTCACGATCGGCGAGCAGATCGCCGAGGCCATCATCCTCCACCAGCGGCTCGACAAGCGAGCGGCCTGGGACCGCGCCGCCGAAATGCTGGACCGCGTCAAGATCCCGCTGGCCAAGCAGCGGGTCAAGGACTACCCGCATCAGTTCTCGGGCGGCATGCGGCAGCGCGTGATGATCGCGATGGCGCTGTCCTGCAACCCGTCGATCCTCATCGCCGACGAGCCGACCACGGCGCTCGACGTCACGATCCAGGCGCAGATCCTCGACCTGATGCGGGGACTGCAGCGCGAGTTCGGGATGTCCATCATCTTCATTACCCACAACCTCGGCGTCGTCGCCGAGATGTGCGACAACGTCGTCGTGATGTACGCCGGCCGGCCGATCGAGCACACCGACGTGCGCAGCACCTTCCGCGAGCCCAAGCACCCGTACACCTGGGGCCTGCTGCACTCCGTGCCGAAGCTCTACCTTCGGCAGGAGCGGCTGATTCCGATCGAGGGCCAGCCGCCGAGCCTCATCGATCTCCCGCCGGGCTGTGCGTTCGCGCCGCGGTGCCCGTTCGTGATGGACGTGTGCGTCCAGGCCGACCCGCCGGACTACAACGTCGGTCCCGGTCACACCGCAAAGTGCTACCTTTATTCGGATAAGGCCACGGAGAAGGACCGGCAGGCGGCGGAGAAGGCCGGCCTGGCCGCATCGACACGCAGCGGAACGGTCTAGGAGGAACCATGGCGACGAGCGGGGCGAAGACCGGCGAGATTCTCCTCGAGGTAAAGAACCTCGTCAAGCACTATCCCGTCACCAAGGGCTTCATCTTCCAGCGGCAGGTCGGCGCGGTCAAGGCCGTCGACGGTCTGGACTTCTTCATCCGCAGAGGCGAGACGCTCGGGCTCGTCGGCGAGTCCGGCTGCGGCAAGACGACGACCGGCCGCGTAATCCTCCGGCTGCAGGAGCCGACCTCGGGCGAAGCGCTGTTCGAGGGCCGGGACATCTTCAAGCTGCACAAGGAAGAGCTGCGGCGGATGCGCCGCGACATGCAGATCATCTTCCAGGACCCGTACTCGTCGCTCAACCCTCGCATGACCGTCGGGGACATCATCGGCGAGCCGCTCGAGATCCACAACCTCGCCCGCGGCCGCGACAAGATCCGCCGCGTCCAGGAGCTGCTCGAGGTCGTCGGCCTGTCCCCCTATCACGCGAACCGCTACCCGCACGAGTTCAGCGGCGGCCAGCGCCAGCGCATCGGCATCGCGCGCGCCCTCGCCGTCAACCCCAAGCTCATCATCGCGGACGAGCCGGTCTCGGCGCTCGACGTCAGCATCCAGGCGCAGGTGCTCAACCTCCTGGAGTCGCTGCAGAGGGAGTTCGGGCTCACGTACCTGTTCATCGGGCACGACCTCTCGGTCGTCAAGCATATCAGCGACCGCATCGCGGTCATGTACCTCGGCAAGATCGTGGAGATGGCCCCGGCGGACGAATTGTTCGCGAACCCGCAGCACCCGTACACCGAGGCGCTGTTGTCGGCGGTGCCCATTCCCAATCCGGAGATGCGCCGCGAGCGGATCATCCTGCCCGGGGACGTGCCGAGCCCGATCAACCCGCCGGCCGGCTGCCGGTTCCACACCCGGTGCCTGTACGCGCAGCCGAGCTGCCGGGTCGATCCGCCGGCGTTCGAGGACATCGGCGGCGGGCGCGATCACTTCGTGGCCTGTCCGCCCCGGCCGTTCAAGAGCCAGCGCAGCAAAGTGGCCGTGGTCGCCACGCCGGGTCCGGCCGTGAGTCCGGTGGCGACGGGCCAGACACAGCAGGCCAACCCATAGCGCCGGTCCGCCGCGCGCACGGCCGCCGCCGTAAAGCCTGCGCGGAAGAACGGCAAGGCAGATCGATCGTGGCTCGGAAATCCGAAGGAGGCGGTGCGGCAGTGAAGGTCCGCGGAATCGCGCTCGTACTCGCGCTGATGGTCGGCGTGCTTGCGCTCGGGACGGGCGCCCGGGGGGCGGGAGCGCCGGTCAAGAACCCCGATACGTTCGTCAAGCTGACGGCAGGCGACCCGGAGAGCCTTGATCCGGCCTACCAGTACGATACGACGAGCTACGAGATTGTATATCCCAATACCTACGAGACCTTGATTGAGTACGACGGCAGCGTGCTCTCGCGGTATCAGCCGATCCTGGCAACCACGGTCCCGAGCCTCGCGAACGGCCTGATCAGCAAAGACGGCCTCACGTATACCTTCCCGATCCGCAAGGGCGTCAAGTTCCACGACGGTTCCACGATGACGCCCGAGGACGTGCGGTACTCCATGCTGCGATTCATGCTGCAGGACCGTGACGGCGGGCCCTCGTGGCTGCTGCTGACGCCGCTGCTCGGGCGGGACAGCACGCGCGACAAGGACAAGATCGCGGTCAACTTCGCGGACGCCGCGAAGACGGTCACGGTGCAGGGCGACAACGTCGTGTTCCACCTGGCCCATCCCTACGGCGCATTCCTCAGCATCGTCGCGGCGTGGTCCTTCGTGATGCCCAAGGCCTGGGCCGCGGCCCACGGCGACTGGGACGGCCAGGCCGGGACGTGGCAGAAGTTCAACAACCCGAAATTGCAGGACCGCTACGCCTTCGATCACATCGACGGGACCGGCCCGTTCAAGCTCCAGCAGTGGGACCGGCAGGCCAAACAGGTCATTCTTGTCCGCCACGACCAGTACTGGCGCAAGCCGGCTCGCCTGGCGCGGGTCGTCATCAAGACCGTCAACGAGTTCACGACCCGGCGCCTGCAGCTCCAGCAGGGCGACGCGGATTTGATCCAGGTGGACCGGCCCGATCAAAGCAAGGTCGAGGGGATGGCCGGCGTCACGATCCGCGACGGCTTCCCGCAGCTGGTGGTCCAGGTGCTGCACTTCAACTTCAAGATCGACGCGACAGGCAACCCGGACGTCGGCAGCGGCAAGCTGGACGGCAACGGCATCCCGCCGGATTTCTTCACCGACGTCCACGTCCGCCGCGGGTTCGCCTACGCCTTCGACTACGCGGCCTTCATCCGCGACGGTTACAAGGGCAAGGCGGAGCAGCCGAACGGCCCGATCATCAACGGGCTGCTCGGCTATGATCCGACCGCGCCGAAGTACACGCACGATCCCGCCAAAGCGACCGCGGAATTCAAGGAAGCCTGGGGCGGGAAGCTGTGGGACACCGGGTTCAAGTTTACGACCACCTACAACACCGGGAACGTCGTCCGGCAGGTCGGCGCGCAGATCCTGAAGGATTCGATCGAGTCGCTGAACCCCAAGTTTAAGGTCGACATCCGGAACCTGCAGTGGTCGTCCTTCCTCCAGAACACCAACGCGCACAAGGGCACGTTCTACGCCCTCGGCTGGGCGGTGGACTATCCCGATCCGGACGACTTCGCGCAGCCGTTCCTCGGGAGCAACGGCGACTACCCGAAACGCAACTCCTACAGCAACCCGCAGGCCGACGCGCTGATCAAGCAGGCCGCCGAGACGACGGACCCCGCGAAGCGCACGGCGATGTACCGGCAGTTGACGAAGATCGCGTACAACGACGTGCCGGGGTTGTACGTGGCGCAGCCGGTGGGATTTTTCGTGATGCGGTCGTGGGTACGCGGCTGGTACTACAACGCGGTGCTCGGCGGAGTCGACTATTATCCGATCTCGAAAGAGTAGCCGCGCAAGAGGGGAGTTTCCGGGGCCGGCCCGCCGCAGGCGGGCCGGCCCTGTGATGACGTGACCGCGTTCGTCGCCCGCCGGCTGCTGCTGCTCCCGCTCGTCGCCCTCGGGGTGTCCGCGCTGATCTTTTTGCTGCTGCAGTTCCTGACGCCGGCGATGCGCGCGAGTCTATACATCCACGACCCCAAGCAGCTCAACGCGCTGCCCGACCTCATCCGGAAGTACCACCTCGACCAGCCGGTATACGTGCAGTACTGGGATTGGCTGGTTCAGGTTGCGCACGGCGATCTCGGCTGGAGCGAGACCGCCCGCGAGCCGGTCGCCGCGGCGATCCGCGGCTACTTCCCGGCCACGCTGGAACTGGCGCTGTACGCGTTCGGTCTCATCCTGGTGTTCGGCGTCTGGCTCGGCACGCAGTCGGCGGTCCACAAGGATCAGGCCCTCGATCAGGTCAGCCGGTTTACGTCGATCAGCGGGGCGTCGCTCCCGACCTTCGTGTGGGGGCTCTTGCTGTTGATGATCTTCTACGGGCACTTCGGGTGGTTCCCGCCGGGGCGGCTCTCGCTGAACGCCGATCTGTACGTCCGCAGCGGCGCCTTTCACCCCTACACCGGCCTCATGACCGTTGACGCGCTGCTGAACGGTCAGGTATGGCTGTTCTGGGACGCGGCGAAGCACCTCATCCTGCCCGTCGCCACGCTCACGTACTACCTGACGGCCGTGCTGGTGCGGATCACCCGCTCGTCGATGCTGGAGACGCTGCGCACCGACTACGTCCGCACCGCCCGGGCGAAGGGCCTGGCGGAGCGGGTCATTATCGACAAGCACGCGCGGCGGAACGCGCTGATCCCGGTGATCACACTCGGCAGCCTCCTGTTCGTCGGCCTGCTGAGCGGCGTCGTCATCACCGAGACGGTGTTCAACTATCCGGGCATCGGACAGTGGGGCGTGAACGCCAGCCAGCAGCTCGACATTCCCGCGGTGACGGGCTTCGCGTTGATCTTCGCCGGACTGCTCGTCATCAGCAACCTTTGCGCGGACGTGATGTACGCGATCGTCGACCCGCGCATCCGGCTGCAATGAACGCCGTCCACGCGCGCCCCGTCGCGCTGCCGGCGGCCCGGCGGCCCAGGGTCGGCGAGACCGCCTGGCAGCGGACGCTCCGGCGGTTCCGGAGCAATCCGTTGTCGGTCCTCGGCGCCGGGCTGGTGGCGTTCTTCGTCGTGATGGCGCTCTTCGCGCCTTTCCTCGCGCACCCCACCGAGCGCAATCCGTACATGATCCCGCACTCCGGGTACGCGAGCGACCCGCGGCCGCCCGGCCCCGGCCATCCGTTCGGGACCACCGAGGAGCAGTTCGATCTTTTCTACGGTATCGTGTGGGGCGCGCGGACCGCGTTCATGGTCGCGCTGAGCGTCGTCGCCACCGCGGTCGCGATCGCGCTCGCCCTCGGGAGCGTCAGCGGATTTTACGGCGGGCGCGCCGACGAAATTGTCATGCGCGTCACCGACGTCTTCCTCGCGTTCCCGGGGCTCATCCTCACGGTCGTGATCGTGGCGGTGCTGGGCCAGAGCGTCCGGAACGCCGTGATCGCGATCGCGGTCGTGGAGTGGCCGACGTACACGCGCCTGCTGCGCGGCGAGTTCCTCCGCGTGCGCGACATGGAGTACGTGCAGGCGGCGCGCGCGCTCGGCAGCGGGGACTTCCGCGTGATCGCCCGGCACATGATCCCGAACGCCATCTATCCGCTGCTCATTCTCGCCTCGCTCAACATGGGCGGCATCGTGATCACGTTCGCGGCGCTCGGGTTCCTCGGGCTCGGCGCCCCGCCCGGCTACGCCGACTGGGGGCAGCTGGTCAGCCTCTCCCACAACTGGATCGCCGGGACGGCGGGGGATCCGTTCACGTACTGGTATACGCTGATCGTGCCGGGGACGGCGATCTTCCTGTTCGTCCTGGGCTGGAACCTGCTCGGCGACGCGTTCCGCGACATCTTCGACCCGCGTCTGCAGGGCAGCCGCTAGGTTCGCGCGAACGACTTCCCACGAACAGCAGGCCGCCGCGCCCGGGCCTACAGTGGGCTGGAACGCCGGACGGGGCGGCGCCGGGAGGTAACCCGCATGGGTCGTACGCGGTGCAGCGCTCGTCTCACGTCCGTGATCCTGGCCGCCGCCGTCGCGGTCTCGCTCGTTACGGCCGCCCGAGGCGCCGGGACGCCGGTGAAGAACCCGGACACGTTCATCGAGCTGCAGTTCGGCGACATCACCAGCCTCGACCCGGCGCTCGCGTACGACATCTACTCGTACGAGCCGGTCTGGCCGAACGTCTACGAGACGCTGATCATGTACAACGGGTCCTCGCTGGACCGCTTCGAGCCGATGCTGTCCACGCGCGTGCCGACGCTCCAGAACGGGGGCATCAGCCAGGACGGTCTGACCTACACTTTCCCGATCCGGCAGGGCGTCAAGTTCCACGACGGCTCCGACATGACCGTGAACGACGTCGTCTACTCCGTCCGCCGGTTCCTGCTGCAAGACCAGGCCGGCGGCCCGGCGTGGCTGCTGCTCTCGCCGCTGCTGGGCGTGGACAGCACGCGCGACGACAAGGGCAAGATCCAGGTCGCCTGGGCCGACGTCCAGCGCGCGGTGAGCGCGAGTGGGAACAGCGTGGTCTTCCGGCTCAAGAAGCCGTTCGCGCCGTTCCTGACGATCGTCGCGGCATGGTCGTCCATCATGCCGCAGAAGTGGGCCGCCGGGCACGGCGACTGGGACGGGCAGGCCGGGACCTGGCAGAAGTTCAACAACCCCAAGACCGAGGACCGCTACGCCTTCAACCACATGGACGGCACCGGGCCTTTCATGTTCGAATCGTGGGACCCGCAGGCCAAGCAGGTCGTCCTCGCGCGCAACGACCACTACTGGCGCAAGCCCGCGGCGCTGCGGCGCGTCGTGATCCGCAGCGTGGCGGAGTTCGCCACCGCGCGGCTGCAGCTCCAGCAGGGCGACGTGGACCTGATCGTCCGAAGCCTCAACCAGCAGTCGCAATTGCGCGGCATCCCCGGCACCATCATGCAGGACAACCTGCCGCAGATCGCCGTGCAGACGCTGCAGTTCAACTACAAGATCAACACCGAGGCCAACCCGGACGCCGGCAGCGGGAAGCTCGACGGGGCCGGCATCCCCTCCGACTTTTTCAACGATCTCCACGTGCGGCGCGCCTTCGCGTACGCGTTCGACTACGCGGCCAACCTCAGCGGCGCCTACGCCGGCAAGGGCGTCATCCCGCATGGGCCGATCCCGCAGGGGATGCTCGGGTTCGACCCGTCGGTGCCGGTCTACGAAACCAGCAAGGACAAGGCGGTCGCGGAGTTCAAGGAAGCGTTCGGCGGCCGTGTGTGGTCGACCGGGTTCAAGTTCACCGTGCCGTTCACGGCCGGCAACACCGCGCGGCAGACGGGCGCGCAGATCCTCCGCGACACGGTCACCGCGCTCAACCCGAAGTTCCAGATCGACTCCCGCCCGGTGCCGGCGAGCACACTGAACAGTCTATTACAGTCACACAAGGGCACGATGTACTTCCTCGGCTGGTTCGCCGACTACCCGGATCCGCACGACTTCGCGCAGCCGTTCCTCGCGGCGAACGGATACTTCCCGACCCGCGGCGGCTACAAGAACCCCGAGGCGGACCGGCTGATCGACCAGGCGGTGAGCACGCCCGATCCGGCGAAGCGCAAGGCGCTCTACAAGCAGATCTCGATGATCGCCTACAACGATCTGCCGTACCTGTTCCTCGTGCAGCCGGTGACGTACTATACGATGCGGTCGTGGGTGCACGGCTGGTACTACAACGCGATCTTTCCGGGGCAGTATTTCTATCCCATCTACAAACAGTGACACTCCCCATGGTCAACAGGCGGGGATTCTCGCTTCATCAAGGCCTGCTCCCATCGGGAGTCTGACAGCCTTTCTGCGAGCGTTTTCCGTCTCCGCGTGCCCCGCGGCGACGCCGAGCAATCTCAGGCCCTCCGCTCGGATATTGCGGGCGGCATTGATGTCGCGATCGTGGGTGGCTCCGCAAACGCAGAGCCACTC
This sequence comes from bacterium, assembly GCA_035308905.1. NCBI lineage: Bacteria > bacterium. The sequence continues at coordinate 20,922 of DATGFS010000046.1, forward strand.
ACGATCGGATAGCAACAGGGTGTCATTGAGGGCTCCGCATTGACCACAGAGCCTCGTGGAGGGAAACCACAGGTCGATAACGACAAAATGTCGACGGTACCAGTTGCTCTTATAGGCCAGTTGCCGATGAAGCTCGCCTAAGGCGGCATCCAATACGCTCTTGGCCAGCTTGGTCCTCGCCAGGCCAGATACGGACAACTTCTGGATGCACACCCCGTGATGGCTTCGAACAAGGTGCGTTGTGATCTTGTGCACGAAGTCCCGGCGCTGATTAGCGATACGCTGATGAATTCTCGCCACACGCCTCCGAGCCAGCTCGCGATGGCGCGACCCAGGACGACACCGCGAAAGGTGACGTTGGGCACGGCGGAGCCGGCGTTCGGCCTTCCGATAATATCGCGGTGCCCCGACTCGGTTGCCGTCGGGGAGCACGATGAAGTCCGACAACCCTTGGTCGATACCAATGGTCGCGGAGGCATCGACCGGAGGGAGTGGGGCGTCCGGAAAGTCCACCTCGACAGCAAGACTAACATCCCAGCGGCCCAGCACGTCCCGAGTGAATGTAGCACTCGTAATCCGTCCCTCGATGGGCCTGGATTGCCGCATTCGAACCCATCCCACCTTGGGGACGTACACTCGATTGTTGGTCACTCTGATGGACTGTGGGATGCGAAAGGTCAGTTTATCTCGTTTCTTGCTCTTGAAGCGTGGGAAACGGGCACGCCTCGCGAAGAACGCCCGAAAGCTACGATCGAGATCACGAATTGCCTGCTGCAAAGCTTGGGCGTCGGCTTTTTGCAACCACCGAGTATCCGGCTGACGCTTCAAACTCGTCAACTCGTTGGAGAGAGCGATGTAGGAAAGCAGAGATCGGTGCTCACGAAAGTGCCGAATTCGTCGCTCGAGAGCCCAGTTCCAAACCCAACGGCGCGCGCCTGCGATCCGGATAAATCCATCAAGCTGTCGTCTTGTAGGATCAAGGCGGAACCGACACCCTTTTCTAGTGAGCGCCACGACAGGTTCGCTGGGAGCGACGACGCGAGATATTCATACGTATATACACATAGACATATATTTGAGCCCACGGACAAAAATCCTTCCGACAGGGGAAGCCATGTTGAGGGACGTGCCATTCGACCGGGGAGGCGGTGCTGGGCGGCCATGCGATTGGCTCTGTGAGCGCCAGACGATCCCGGGAGGGCCTACTTGCCGGCCTGATCGTGGCCTGCGCGCTCGCGCTGCGCCTGCTCGGCGTGGGCCGCGGGCTGCCGTATCTCCACGAATGGGACGAAGTGTTCGTCCTCCCGCATGTCATCACGATGGTCCGCGATCATACGTTAAACCCGGGGATCTTTTTCTACGGCACCCTGTACTACTATCTGCTGTGCCCCGTCGTGTACGTCCACGCGCTCTATCTGCACGCGCACGGCATCCTGCCGTCGATTCGGGACGTCGTGCTCGCGCATCCGTTGGTCCCCGGGTATCTGTGGTACATCGGCGCCCCGTCGTTCTATCTCTGGGCCAGGGCGTTCACGGCGATGCTCGGCGCGGCCACCGTCTACCTGACTTACCGCCTCGGCGGTGCCGTCTTCGGCCGTCCGGTCGGCCTCCTGGCCGCGGCGCTGCTCGCCGCGGCTCCCGGGGCAGTCTACTACGCCGATACCGTGCGGGTGGATGTTCCGGAGGCATTTTTCGCGACGGCCGCGCTGCTCGCCGGACTCGGCGTGCTGCGGCGCGGCCGGCGGCGAGACTATCTCACCGCCGGTCTGCTGACCGGGCTCGCGGTCTCGACCAAACAGACGGCGGTGTGGCTCGTCGTTCCCCTCGTAATCGCGCACGTGTTCAACACGCGGCGGACGGCGCTCGTCGACGCCGCTTTGGGATGGATGGCCCTGGGCGTCGTCGCCGGGGGAGTCTTCGGGACGCCGTACGTTCTGATCCACCCTGAAGAAGTGTGGGCCGGCTTTAGCTGGCACACCGAGTCGTACGGCCTGCTGGCGCTGCCGGGCCCCGTCGAATACTTGAGTAAGCTCGGCCTCAACCTCGGCTATCTTTTCTGGCCGACCCAGGGCGGCGATTGGTACGTCGTGCCGCATGCCGGCCTCGGCCTGCTGCCGGGGATCGCGGCGGTCGTCGGGGTGGCCGCCGGATTCCGGCTGCAGCCCCGAGTGCAGTGGTATCTTCTCGCGTTTCCGGCGGTGCAGTTGCTGTTTCTCGCCCGCGCCAACGTTTTCTACACGCGCAATCTGTCGCCGGTGCTGCCGCTAGTCGCGATCTGGGCGGCGCTGGGCGCGGTCTGGGTGTGGGAGCGCGCGGCCGGCGCCGGGCCGTTGCGGCGTCCCGGATGGCGTACGGCCGCCGCCGCGGCCGGCATTGCCATCCTCTTGATCGGTCCGGTGCGGGAATCGGCCGTGCTCGGATGGTGGCTGTACAGTCATCGCGATACGCGCACCCAGGCGGTGGCGTGGCTTCGCGGCCACGTGCCGAAGGGCGCCGCGGTGGCGTTCGAGCTGGAGCTGGCGTGGTATCTCCCGGATCTCGACCGTCTGCCGTTCCGGGTCGAATGGACGGATCGCGCGACGCCGCCGTCCTGGTACGCGAAGGAGCGTATCGACCTCGCGGTCGTCGGGGACCGCAACCCGATCCACATGCGACCGGCGGCCGCGGTGTTTCCGCGGCCGCCTTACCTGCCCACGTTCAACGAGGAGAGCAAGTTCGTCCCCAACTCGTATCCGATCATCGACCCCGCGATCTTCGTCGTCCGTTCGCGGGCGCCGTGAGCGGGCACTCCGTCGCTTGAGGGCGCTGCGGGCGCCGTGCTACCATGGCGCCAGTCCAGCGGGCATGGAGGCGGCTTTGCCGTGATTGACGACCGTACCGTCGCACATGTGGCGCGTCTGAGCCGGCTCGAGTTGACCGACCAGGAGCGGGAGCGCTTCCGCGCGCAGCTCGGGGACATCCTCGCGCATTTCCAGAGTCTGCTCGCCCTCGATCTGGCGGCCGAAGCGCCCGCGGAGCACGCCACCGCGATCACGAACGTGCTGCGAGACGACACCGTCCGGCCGTGCCTGACGGTCGATGAGGCGCTCGCCAACGCCCCCGCATCGGAGGACGGCTTCTTTGTCGTCCCGCCGGTGATCGAGGGCGAGTAGGTGGGAGCACCGCGGTCGCTCGCGGACTGCACCGCCGGGGAGCTGCGCCGCTTGTACGCGGCCGGCGAGGCCTCCCCGTCGGAGGCGGCGCGCGCCGTGCTGGACCGCATCGCCGCGCTCGAGCCGACGCTGCACGCCTATCTTCACGTCGACTGCGAGGCGGCGCTGCGCGACGCCGCGCGCTGGGACGGGCGCGCGGGCATGGAGGGCGCGCCGCCGCTCGCCGGGATCCCGCTCGCGCTCAAGGACAACATCTGCGCGCGGGGCTGGCCGGCGACGGCCGGGTCGCGGATACTCGACGGGTTCCGGCCGCCCTACGACGCGACCGTAACGGCGCGCCTGCGCGAGGCGGGGGCGATCCTGCTCGGCAAGACCAACTGCGATGAGTTCGCCTTCGGAAGCAGCACCGAAAATTCGGGGTACGGTCCGACCCGCAACCCGTGGGATCCGATGCGCGTGCCCGGCGGCTCGAGCGGCGGCTCCGCCGCGGCGGTGGCCGCCGGCGAGGCGACGCTCGCCCTCGGCAGCGACACCGGCGGCAGCATCCGGGAGCCGGGGTCCTTTTGCGGGGTCGTCGCGCTCAAGCCGACGTATGGACGCGTCTCGCGCTACGGCCTGATCGCGTTCGCGTCGTCGCTCGATCAGATCGGGCCGTTCGCCCGCGACGTGCGCGACGCCGCGCTGCTTCTCGGCGTCATCGCGGGGCGCGATTCCGCGGACTCCACTTCGGCGCCGGAGCCGGTGCCGCCGTATGCCGAGGCGCTGACCGGCGAGGTGCGCGGCCTCAGGATCGGGATCGTGAAGGAGTTCTTCGGCGAGGGGCTCGCCCCGGCGGTCGCCGGCGCGGTGCGGGCCGCGGCCGGCGTGCTGGAGGGGCTGGGCGCCGTCTGCGACGAGGTCTCGTTGCCGCACGCCGTGTACGCGCTGCCGGCCTACTACATCATCGCCCCGGCCGAAGCGAGCAGCAACCTCGCGCGGTACGCGGGCGTGCAGTACGGCCACCGCACCGCGCACGCGCACGACCTGTACGCGCTGTACGCGCGGACCCGGCGGGAAGGTTTTGGGGCCGAGGTCAAGCGCCGGATCATGCTGGGGACGTTCGCGCTGTCCTCCGGCTACTATGACGCGTACTATCTCCGGGCGCAGCGGGTGCGCTCCGTCATCCGGCGGGAGTTCACCCAGGCCCTGGAGCGGTTCGATCTGCTGCTCGGGCCGGTCGCCCCGACGCCGGCCTTTCTGCTCGGCGAGAAGATCGAAGATCCGTTTCAGATGTACCTCTCGGACATCTACACAATCCCCGTCAACCTGGCCGGGGTGCCCGGCATCTCCGTGCCGTGCGGGTTCGTGAACGGTCTGCCGGTCGGGCTGCAGCTGATCGGCCGCGCTTTTGGCGAAGCGACGGTGCTCAACGCCGCCTTCGCGTTCGAGCAGGCGACGCCGCATCACACGGCGCGGCCGGCGCTGGCCGCACCGCCCCGCGCAGACGGGGGCGCGCAGGCGCGGGCATGACCCTCGAAACGGTCATCGGCCTCGAGGTCCACGTCCAGCTCGAGACCGCGAGCAAGATGTTCTGCGGCTGCGCGGTGGAGTTCGGCGCGGCGCCGAACAGCCGGACGTGTCCGGTGTGCCTCGGGCTGCCGGGATCGCTGCCGGTTCTGAACCGCCGGGCGGTCGAGCTCGGCCTGCGCACCGCGGTGGTTCTGGGGTGCCGGGTTCACTCGGAGAGCGAATTCCACCGCAAAAACTACTACTATCCGGACCTGCCGAAGAACTACCAGATCTCGCAGTACCAGTACGCCGGGCATCCGCCGCTTGCGACCGGCGGGCGCTTCCTGCTCGAGGACGGCGATGCTCCCCACACGGTCGGCATCCGCCGCGTGCATCTCGAGGAGGACACCGGCAAGCTGCTGCACGCCGAGGGCCGCAGCCTGGTCGACTACAACCGCTCCGGCACGCCGCTCATGGAGGTCGTGACGGAGCCGGATTTGCGCTCGCCGGAGGAGGCACGGCTGTTTCTCGCGCAGCTGCGCGCCGTGCTGCAGTACGCGGGCGTGACGACCGGCCGGATGGAAGAAGGGACGCTCCGCTGCGACGCCAACCTCTCGCTTCGCGCGCCGGGCGGGCCCCACGGGACGCGGACCGAGGTCAAGAACATGAACTCGCTGCGCTCCGTCGAGCGCGCGCTGCGCTTCGAAGAGGCCCGCCAGCGCGAACAGTTGGCGCGCGGCGAGGCCGTCGTGCAGGAGACCCGCCACTGGGACGAACAGCGGGGCGTGACCTTCTCATCCCGCGAGAAGGAAGAGGCGCAGGACTACCGCTACTTTCCGGAGCCCGACCTCGTCCCGCTCGTCGTCGACGACGCGTGGGTCGCCCAAATCCGCACCGGGCTGCCGGAGCTGCCCGACGCCAAGCGGCGGCGGTACGCGGAGGCCTTCGCGCTGCCGGAGCATGAGGCGCGCCTGCTCACCGCGACGCGCCCGATGGCCGAGTTCTTCGAGGCGACCGTGCGCGGGTTCGACCAGCCCAAGATCGTCGCCAACTGGCTCGTCGGCGACGTAGCGGCCTACCTCAACACCGCGGGGCAGGAGATCGAGGAGGCCCGAATCACTCCCGCGGCCCTCGCGGAGATGCTCGGACTGCTCGATCGCGGGACGCTGAGCGGCCGCCTCGCCAAAGAGGTCCTCGAGGAGATGCTGCGCACGGGCCGGACCGCCGCCGAGATCGTGAAGGACCGCGGCCTCGCGCAGATCAGCGACGAAGCCGCGCTCACTGAGATGGTGGACGGCGTGATCGCCGAGCATCCCGGTCCGGTAGGGGACGTCCGGGCCGGCAAGGACAGGGCCGTCGCGTTTCTCGTCGGCCAGGTCATGAAGCGCAGCCGGGGCCGGGCCAACCCGGAGGTGGTGAACCGCCTCCTGCGGGAGCGCCTCGGCGCGCCTGTACAGGTTCAGATAGATCCGAAAGACCCTCGTTGAAGGGTGTCGCGACGGAATCGGCGCTTTCAGCCGCTGGGCCATGGCTATACTGGCCCCATGCAGATTCACGAGAGCCTGGTGCGCGGCACCCGACGGATCCGCGTGTCGCCGGCGCTCTCGCGCGAGGCCAAACGGCGATTGGGATGGATCGAGTACTACCTCCGCCATGGGCGCAATGCCCAATTGACCTACCGCCATTTTGCGATCAGCT
>DATGFS010000047.1 GCA_035308905.1 bacterium
ACTGCGCGCGACTCTCAGGACACGCTGGAATTCAGCGCGCTGAGCGGCGTGCATCCGATGATCGAGAAATTCCCGCTCACCCGCGTGGCGGAGGCCTACGAACGGATGCACAGCGGCAAGGTCCGCTTCCGCGTCGTGCTCACGATGGGGAGCTGACGTTACCCGCAGACGCAGGCCGTGCTGCCTGCGTCGTACATGCATGTCTGGCCGGGCGCGCATTCCCCGCCGCAACTCAGCGGGTCGGTGCCCTGGCACGGCGTGATGCACCGACAGAGGTTGTTCGCGTCGAATCCACAGTACGCGGACGGCGGGCAGACGCCGCCGCACGACCCGAAGCCGCCATGCACCTTGCACGGCAGGAAGCACCCGCACTGACCGGTCATCGGATCCGTATCGCAAACGTCGAGGAAGTCGGAGCACGACCCGACGCAGCCGCCGGCGCCGTCCGGCGCACAGGGACCGGGAACCGATGTCGAGGTCGTGCTCGACGTCGAGGTCGTGGTCGAGCTGCTCGTCGTCGTCGCACACGTCCCACAGTCCTCTGGACACGTCGTGCAATCCTCCCCTAGCGCCAATGCCGGTCACTTAACGCGTAAGTGACCGGATCTAGATCCGTTTTCGGATCGGGTGTAATTGGTCTCCCCCACAGGAGGTGGGGGCGATGGGGTTGGGGGAGACCGTACTCGCCGTCGGCGCAGGAGAGCGGCCGGCGAGCTTCGAGCAGTTCAGTGCCGCGATCGATCCGGCGTGGATCGCCGCGGCGCTCGCCGCGACCGGGACGGCGTCGGTCCGCCGACGCAAGCTGCCGGCGGAGCACGTGGTGTGGCTCGTCATTGGGATGGGCCTGTTCCATGACCGCAGCATCGCGCAGGTCGTGCAGCATCTCGACCTCGTCCTGCCCGCGCGCAACGGCGAGCGGGGCCACGTCACCAACGCGGCGATCATCCAGGCGCGCGATCAGCTGGGCGCCGCCCCGCTGGCCGCGCTCTTCGCGCAGACCGCCGCCGTGTGGAGCACCGCGGCGGCCGAGACCACGCGCTGGCGCGGGCTGGCCGTCTACGGCCTCGATGGCACGACGCTGCGCGTGGCCGACACGGCGGACAACGTCGCGCACTTCGGGCGCCCCGGCAGTCGCCACGGGGACGGCGCGGGCTACCCACAGCTGCGGCTGGCCGCGCTCTCGGTCCTGCGCCATCACCTTGTCGCCGCCGCCGCCCTCGGCCCGTACCGCACGAGCGAGCTCACGCTGGCGACCACGCTGTGGGAGGCCGTGCCCGCCCGCGCGCTCGTCATTCTCGACCGCGGCTTTTGCAGCTATGCGCTGTTCCACGCGCTGGCCGCGCCCGCCCGCCAGCGCCACTGGTTGGTCCGCGCCAAAGCCGGGCGCACCGCGCTCAAGGCCCACCTCGTCCAGCGCCTCGGCACCGGCGATCACCTCGTCGACCTCACGCCCAGCCGCGGGACCCGCACCGCGCACCGCACCCTACCGGCGACGCTCCGCGTGCGCGCCGTGCGCGTCCACCACCGCGGCTTTCGCCCCTACCTCGTCTTCACCTCGCTCCTCGATCCCGTCGCCTATCCCGCCGCGGAGCTCGTCGCGCTCTACCACGAGCGCTGGGAACTCGAACTCACCTTCGACGAAGTCAAGACGCACACCCTCGAACGCGCGGAGGCGCTGCGCAGTCAGGCCCCGACCCGCGTCGAGCAGGAAGTGTGGGGCCTGCTCCTCGCCTACAACCTCCTCCGCCTCGTCATGAGCCGCGCGGCCCCGCGCGCCGACGTCCCGCCGCTGCGCCTGAGCTATCGGCACGCGCTCCTCGCCCTGCGCGGCTTCTGGCACACGGCCTGGCTCTCGCCGCCCGGCGTCCTGCCGCGCCGCCTCGAGGCCCTGCTCGACGAGCTCGCGCTCTTCGTGCTCCCCGCGCGCCGGCCGCGCCGCTACCCGCGCGCCGTCAAGATCAAGATGAGCAACTTCCCGCGTAAACGCCCTCGCCGTCGAAGGATCCGCGTTAAGTGACCGGCATTGTCCCTAGGTGGGGTAGCTGATCAAGGAGAATCATCGCGGCGGGCTGTCGGCCCGAGCCGCTCGTGACCGGATTGCGCATGGAACCGGCCAGGGGAGGCCGTCGGGAGCGGAACGGGCCGGAAATCACACACTTGGCTTGGTTCCTGACGGAAAAGGACAGATCGAGAAAGCGCGCGTCCTAATCTGGCCTAGCCTTGAAGTTCAGAATGTCATTCACGAGCGGTGTACTGTACGTCGCCTCCCAGCAGGGCCCGCCCGGATCGCTGTTGAGGAGTTGCACCCGCACCGGCGGGGTCACCCCCGGGGCCACAAACGTCGTCGGCTGGGGGTCCGCCGTTCCGACGAGCTTCGCCGTAATCCGCGTCTCGCCATCAAGTCCGGGTCGCAACAGAAGTGTCCGGACGCCGTCCGGGGTGCCGACCCTGTCTCGGTAATTGTACTCGTCGCGGGGGCGAAACGGCGTTAGCTCGTTCAGCAGACGGGTCCAGCACGGCTTCACGTCGCACGTGTTCCCTGCCGGGATGATCGCCCGCAAAACAGGCTGTGACTGCGCCGAGGCATCGTAGAGGCAGAGCGCCAGATCGGTGGTAGTGAGTGGATCGTTCGCGAACTCCGAGAGGGTCGTGAAGGGGCCCTTGTCGTACCGCCAGATCATGGACTCACCCTTCGTGGTGCCGAACTTCCTTCTGATCTCTAAGAGCCCCGCACCTGAACTCACCGGCTGCCGGCAGTCGCTCCGAGGGGTAACGGGGCAGGTTGCGTTTACGGCTTGGAGAGTGACGACCTCGTTGCCGATGAAGTCGCTGGCATAGACGTAGCGTCCATCCCCGCTGACGGCC